>JAGTAM010000576.1 GCA_023422485.1 Pseudomonadota bacterium
GTCCAGGCCCTCCGCGCGGCGCCTGCCGTCGCCGGGCGGGCGATCGGCGTGGCGGTGCTTGTCACGGCGCAGATGGGCCTCGGCATCGTCACCCTGCTCCTGCAGGTGCCGCTCTGGGCCGGGCTCGCGCATCAGGTCTTCGCCATGGCAGTGCTGATCATGGCGACCGTCCACGCCCGCCTCAGCCTCGGCGTGCCCGCCGCCGCCCCCGCGGCAGGGGATGTGCCGATCGGCCTGGAGACGCTCGCCGGCCGCGGCGCTTGAGCGAGGCCCAAATCCGCTGTCCCGAAGGGATCCATCGGATTTGGTACGAGACACGCCCGCCTCATCCCGTCCGAATGGCGTGAAACCTGCCTCGCTCCCGGGGCAGGGTCACGAAATCTTCGCCATTGGTCCCGATGCTGGAAACGGCACCTTGGCCGACTGCGATGCAGCATAAAAATCGGCTTATCTTGCGGCGCAATGGTTGGATGCCAGTCGTCGCTACGACAATTTCGGTGGAAGACGAGGCACTCGGTAGTTCGGCGATGGAACAACTCGCGGCTTTATAGAATTAAATAGCTCGCCAGCATGGGAGCAGAGGATGTTTCTGGCCGAGGACGGACGCCCGATCGCGTTGACCTGGAACTACACGCCGCACGAATTGCGGGCGGACGGTGCGGTCCACATCGCAGGTCTCGTTCTCGGGTTTCTCGGCGCGGTCTGTTTGGTCGCCACCGCGACTTTGACCCATCTCGGCTGGATCGAGCGGGCCTCTCTGCTGGTCTACGCCACCGCGATGCTGGCGATGCTCGGCGCATCCGCCGCCTACAACATGTGGCCGGTCAGTCCGCGCAAGTGGATCCTGCGCCGTCTCGACCACGCCTTCATCTACCTGATGATCGCCGGCACCTACACGCCGGTGGTGGCGCTGGTGGGCTCCGGCCCCGTCGCCTGGACGCTTCTCGCCCTGATCTGGACGGTGGCGCTCGCCGGCATCGCCATCAAGATCCTGATGCCGGGGCGCTGGGACCGGGTCTCGATCGTGCTCTACCTGATGCTGGGCTGGAGCGGCGTGCTCGCCTACGAATCGGTGATCTCGGGGCTCACCCCATCGGCGCTCGGGTTCCTCGCCGTCGGCGGCCTGCTCTACTCGGTGGGCGTGGTGTTCCACGTCTGGCGGACCCTGCCGTTCCAGAACGCGATCTGGCACGGCTTCGTCCTCGCCGCGACCGCGTGCCATTATGGGACGATCATGGCGAGCGTGCTGAACGTGGGGGCCTGATTTCCCACGTCTTGGACCTGGACTGACGCTTTCTACGAACACCCTACGACCCCATCACCGTCGTCATTTCGGGGCCGCACAGCCGAACCCGGAAATCACCCGTGATGCGTCGCTGAAGCCTGAAGTCGAGACCATTCGCGGAATGCACGCCTCCGGCGCGCCTTCGGGTCCGGGCTCGCTGATCAGCGTCCTGGAGTGATGCGCATTGAATCGCGCCTCAGGCCGGTTCGGAGATGCTGCTGCCTTCGCCCAGCGTATCCGAGGCCCGCTCGACGGCGCCGATCGCATCGAGCAGGTGCTGCACGCTGCGCTCCACCTCGATCCGCGGCCGGTCCATATGGGCGGCCCGCGCCACCAGCCCTTCGAGCTGATCCAGCACGACCAGAAGGTCGCCCGCGACGGCCGCCACGTCGCAACCGGCACGGGCCGGCGTCACGGGGGCAGGGCGGCGGAAAGGGATGATCGTGCTCATCGCCGTCGTGTGTCGCGAAAAGGCGGGCGCATGGCCACCCGCCGGCCGTGCGTCATCCACACCCAAGCCGCCGCTCGCGGTCGCCAAAGGGAGGTTCCTGCCGCAATTGGTGAGTTTTTCGTCGAAAGCGTGGCTCGCATCCGCGGCACATGGTCAAGCTTTCGCGCCGTGACGCAGGGCGACCGCTTGAGGCGCGGCCCGATTCGATCTCGCCCCCCGATCACCGGCGACCGCGACCTCGGGCCTCCGCTCCGTTCGTTGCCCCGGCCGTGACAGCCGCCCCTCTTCCGAAACGGAAAAATGTTTCCTCCAAATCGGACAGATCTAGCGATGCATTGACAAGGATCGCGGCAGGGCAGAGGTTGGAATCGTTCCGAGGGGGGCCCCGTGAGGGGGCTGAGAGTGGGCTGGTGCCCTGACCCTTGAACCTGATCCGGCTCGTACCGGCGGAGGGACGGGAACCAGTGGCCGCTGCTCGAAGCAGAAGCGGCCATCCGCACCATCGTCGGGACCACGGGTCGTCTCCCACTTCAGGAGCGACAGCGATGAACGCACCCGTCCGTCCCAAAGATCTTCCCAACGGCAGCCCTGCCAGCGTCACCACCGGCCCGGTCCAGGGCTCGAAAAAAGTCTACGCCCAAGTCCCCGGCCGCCCCGACATCCGCGTGCCCTACCGGGAGATCGCCCTCTCCGATCCGAAGGAGGAGCCGGTGCGGGTCTACGATCCGTCGGGCCCCTACACCGAGACCGATGCGGCGATCGACCTCGAGAAGGGTCTGGCCCCGGTGCGCGAGCCCTGGATCGTCGGGCGCGGCTACGCGGCGGTGAAGCCCCGCGACGTGAAGCCCGAGGACAACGGGTTTGCCGCG
>JAGTAM010000500.1 GCA_023422485.1 Pseudomonadota bacterium
CCCGCGCGGGGGACGGCGGCCGCTGCGCGGCGCGTTCTCGCGTCGCGCATCACCGTGCGGTCCCTGCGGCGCCTCGACGGCGCGCTCGGAAGAAATCTCGTCCTGCATCCTGTCCTCGATCGACGGGCTTTCTAGAGGGACTTGTCCCGTCATGGGGTCTGTCACAGGGCCGCCACGCGGCCCGATGGGTGAACGGGCGGCATGAACGGGCCGCCCGGATCAACGTCAATCGCGCGAGGGCGAATCCGGTTCGGCCTCGTCGTCCGCGCCGGGGCCGCTTTCGAGATCCCGCTGGACCTTCTCGCTCCGCAGGAGCTGGTCGATGCGGGCCGCCTCGTCGAAGGTCTCGTCGCGACGGAAGCGCAGGTCGGGGGCGTATTTCAGATTCACGCGCCGGGCCACCTCCTGGCGGAGGATCTTCTTGTGCCGGTCCAGCGCAGCGATCACCGGCGCCTCGTCCTGGCCGCCGAGCGGCATCACGTAGGCGGTGGCGAGCTTGAGATCCGGCGACATCCGCACCTCGGGCACGGTGACGACGTGCGAACCGAGCACCGGGTCCTGAATGTCGCCGCGCTGGAGCACTTCGGCCAGAGCGTGGCGGATGAGTTCGGCCACGCGCTGCTGGCGCTGCGAGGGACCGGAGGGATTTTGCTTTTGGGCCATCGGCTGATCGACGTCGCTGAACCGTCAGGCTGGTGCCTGGAAACAAAGGGGGCCGCAGCTTTCGCCGCGGCCCCGCTTGAACAAGAGCGGTAGGGAAGGGCCGCTCAGAGCGTGCGCTTGATTTCCTCGACGTTGAAGCACTCGATGAAATCGCCCACGCGCATGTCCTGGTAGTTCTGGAAGGACATGCCGCACTCGTATCCGGCCGTGACTTCCTTGGCGTCGTCCTTGAGCCGCTTGAGCTGGGACAGCCTGCCCTCGTGGATCACCACGTCGTTGCGCAGCAGGCGGACATGGGCGCCGCGCTGGACCACGCCCTCCATGACGCGGCAACCGGCGATCTTGCCAACCTTCGACACGTCGAAGATCTGCAGGATCTGCGCCTCGCCGAGGCGCTCCTCGCGCAGCGTCGGCGGCAGCATCCCCGACAGCGTGGCTTTGATGTCGTCCACGAGGTCGTAGATGATGCTGTAGTAGCGGATCTCGGTTCCGTCACGCTCGGCCGCGTTGCGCGCTTCCTTGTGGGCGCGCACGTTGAAGCCGATCACCACGGCCTTCGAGGCGTTGGCGAGGGTGATGTCCGACTCGGTGATGCCGCCCACGCCCGAGAGCAGGATGCGCACACCGACCTCGTCGTTGCCGAGCGCGGTGAGGGCACCGACGATGGCCTCGACCGAACCCTGCACGTCGCCCTTGATGACGACCGGCAGCTCCTTGCGGCCAGCGCCTTCCTTGGCCTCGCGCATCATGTCGACGAGCGAGCGGTTGGCGCCGCCGGTGCGGGCGTTCAGGCGCTCGCGCTTGATCCGGGCGCGGTACTCGGTGACCTCGCGGGCGCGGGCCTCGTTCGGCACCACGATCACGCGGTCGCCGGCATCCGGCGTGCCGTTGAAGCCGAGCACCTCGACCGGCACCGACGGGCCGGCATAGGGGATGTGCTTGCCGGTGTCGTCGATGAGGGCGCGGATGCGGCCCCACTCGGCGCCCGCGACGATGATGTCGCCGGTAAACAGTGTGCCGCGCTGGACGAGCACCGTGGCGACGGGGCCGCGGCCGCGGTCGAGCTGAGCCTCGATGACCGTACCTTCACCGTCGCGCTTCTCGTTGGCGCGCAGGTTCATGATCTCGGCCTGGAGCTGCAGACCCTCGAGAAGCTCCGGCAGACCGTCGCCGGTCTTGGCGGACACTTCGAATTCGAGGGTCTCACCGCCCATCGACTCGACTTGGATGTCGTGCTGGAGCAGCTCGGTGCGCACCCGCTGCGGGTTCGCGTCCGCCTTATCGATCTTGTTGATGGCGATGATCATCGGGACGCCGGCCGCCTTGGCGTGCTGAATCGCCTCGACAGTCTGGGGCATCACGCCGTCATCGGCCGCCACCACGATCACGACGATGTCCGTCACCTTGGCGCCACGGGCGCGCATGGAGGTGAAGGCCGCGTGACCGGGGGTGTCGATGAAGGTGATGAGGTCGCCCGACGGCGCCGCTACCTGGTAGGCGCCGATATGCTGGGTGATGCCGCCGGCCTCGCCCTCGACCACGTTCGCCGCGCGGATGGCGTCGAGCAGCGAGGTCTTGCCGTGGTCGACGTGACCCATGATCGTCACGACCGGCGGACGCGGCTCCAGATCCTCCTCCAGATCCGGCTCGTCGGAGGTCAGACCCTCCTCGACGTCCGACTCGGCGACGCGGCGGACCGTGTGGCCGAGCTCCTCCGCGATGAGCTGGGCGGTGTCCGAGTCGATCACGTCGGTGATCTTGTGGATCTGGCCCTGCTTCATCAGCAGGCGGATGACATCCACGGCTCGCTCCGACATGCGGTTAGCGAGTTCCTGAATCGTGATGGTCTCGGGAATAATCACGTCGCGGGCGATCTTCTCCTTGGCTTCCTCGTGCCGGTGGCCGCTCATCCGCTGCTGACGGCGGCGGAAGGAGGCCACGGAACGGGTGCGCTCGTCCTCGCCGGCCGTGGCGTTGGCGATGGTGAGGCGGCCGCGGTTACGGTCGCCGCCCGGCGATTTCGGCGTCTTGGGCGGCGTGATGATCTTCAGCGGCATGCCGGGACGGCGGATCACCCGCTTGGTGTCCGACTCCTCCTCGGCGGCGGCCGCACCGGTACGGCCGGCAGGACGCGCGGCCGCACCGGCACCCGCAGGACGGGCAGCGGTGGTCGGGCTCGGCGCCTTCTCCGGCTCCGGCGCGGGCGCGGGGCGGGCCATGAAATTGAGATCGCGCGGCTTCTTCACGTCCGCGGTGATGGTGCGACGC
>JAGTAM010000653.1 GCA_023422485.1 Pseudomonadota bacterium
GCCTGTCACGGCCGGCTGCGGGACCCGGTTCGGGTCGGCGGTGAGGTTGATGGTGTCAGCGCTCATGATCCGGCGGATGTGGAGAGGGGTGGCCGGGTCTGTCAACAGCGGCCAGCCCGAAAGCCGCAACAGGTTGGAGCCTGTCCGTCGCTGTTACATAGCACAGGTGCCGCGATCCGTGACCCCCACCAGCCACCCAGGGGGCCTGCATCCGCGCTCCTGTGGCAACCATGCCCGCGGGAACCGCCGACATACGGGGCGCTTTCGGCTCGTTCGCGGGCCGTTCGCGCTGGCAGGGTATGTGACGAACGACACGCAAATGACCCTCGCGATGGCGGGGCGAGCGGGCTAAGGGGAAGCCCTTCCCCTTCCGGATCAAGCGAGGCAACGGGCTTTCATGGCGAGCGCCACGGACCATGCCAGCTTTCTGCCGCCGGTGCTGACCTTCCTGTCGGCGGCGGTGATCGGCGTCCCGCTCGTGCGCCTGCTCGGCCAGAGCGCGGTGATCGGCTACCTTGTCGCGGGTGTGGTGATCGGACCGGCGGGCTTCTCGCTGATCGCCGAGCCCGAGACGGCCGCCAGCGTCGCCGAGATCGGCGTCGTGCTGCTGCTGTTCATCGTCGGGCTCGAACTCGAGATCTCGCGGCTCGTCTCGATGCGGCGCGACATCTTCGGGCTCGGCGCCGCCCAATTGGCGCTGTGCTCGCTGGTCATCGCGGGAGCGGCCCTTACCTACGGCCTGACGCCGGCGGCGGCGGGCGTCGTCGGCATCGCCATCGCGCTCTCGGCAACGGCGGTGGCACTCCAACTGCTGGAAGAGCGCGGCGATCTCGGCTCGCCCTATGGCGGGCGCTCCTTCGCGGTGCTGCTGTTCCAGGACATCTCGGTGGTGGCGATCCTGGCGCTGCTGCCGCTGCTGGCCTCGGCCGGCGCCACACCGAAGGACGGCTGGGTCGACGAGGGCCTGCGTTCCACCGGCCGGGCAGCGGTCGCGGTCGCGGGCGTGGTGCTCGTCGGGCGCTACGGCCTCAACCCGTTCTTCCGTCTTCTCGCGGCAGCGGGCGGACGCGAGGTGATGACGGCGGCCGCCCTCCTCGTCGTGCTCGGCACGGCGCTGGTAATGGAAAAGGCCGGCCTCTCCATGGCGATGGGCGCCTTCCTCGCCGGCGTCATGCTCGCCGAATCGAACTTCCGACATCAGTTGGAAGCCGACATCGAGCCGTTCCGCGGCATGCTGCTCGGCCTGTTCTTCATGAGCGTCGGCATGTCGATCGACGGCGGCCTGCTCACGAACCACTGGCTGGCGCTGCTCGCCGCGACCATGGCGGCGATCGCGGTGAAGATCGCTCTGGTGGCTGGCCTGTTCCGCTTGTTCGGCTCACCCTGGCTCGACGCCCTGCGCGGCGCGGCGGTGCTGGCGCCGGCCGGCGAGTTCGCCTTCGTGATCCTGCCCGCGGCGGGCGACCTGCATATCCTCGCCTCGGACGTGACCCGCTTCTGCGTCGCGCTCGCCGCCCTCACCATGCTGGTCGGCCCCATCGCCGCCAAGGGGCTCGACGCGCTGATCGCCCGACGGCCGAAGGAGGCCGAGCCGCCCTCCGACGTCGGCGAGTCGCTGGAATCCGGCGATACTCGCGTGCTGGTAGTGGGCTTCGGCCGTTTCGGGCAGATCCTGGCGCAGGTGCTGCTGGCCGAGGGCATCAACATCACCGTGATCGACAAGGACGTCGAGCAGATCCGCAACGCGACGAGCTTCGGCTTCCGCATCTATTACGGCGACGGGACCCGGCTCGACGTGCTGCGCGCCTCCGGCCTCGCCAAGGCGGAGCTGATCTGCGTCTGCATCGACGATGCACCGGCGGCGCTGAAGATCGTCGACATGGTCCACGAGGAATTTCCGAACGTGCGTACCTATGTGCGCGCCTACGATCGGACGCACGCCATCGAACTGATGAACCGCGACGTCGATTTCCAGCTTCGTGAGACCGTCGAATCCGCCCTCGGCTTCGGCCGCGCCACCCTGGAGAGTCTGGGGTTGTCGGCAGACGCCGCCGCGCGCCGCGTCGAGGACGTGCGCAAGCGCGACGTCGCCCGCCTCGTGCTGCAGCAGGCCGGCGCAATGCCGGACGGGTCGGGCTGGCTGCGCGGCACACCGGAATTGCGGCCCGAGCCGCTCACCGCGCCGAAGAGCCCCTCGCGGGCGCTCAGCGCCGAGACCCGCGGCCTGATCGGGCCGCAGCCTCACGAATCCGCCGCCCGCGCGCTCGAACCCGAGGATGCCGAGCCGAATGCCTGACACGGGCGAAGGGCCGGGACGGGACGAGGGCGGGGCGCGCTTCGTCTCAGGCTCGATCCTGCGCCATGTCGTGGTGATGAGCGCGACCGGCTCGGTCGGCCTGATGGCGATCTTCGCCGTCGACCTCCTGTCGCTGTTCTACGTCTCGAAGCTCGGCGATCCGGCGCTGACGGCCGCGGTCGGTTTCGCCTCGATCGTCCAGTTCTTCGCCATCGCCATCAATATCGGCTTGATGATCGCCGCAGGGGCTCTCGTGTCGCGGTCGATCGGCGCGCACGACCTCGACGGGGCACGGCGGATCGCGACTTCGGTCACGGTCCACTGCGTGATCGCGTCGGGCGTGCTCGCCGCCCTCCTGCTCGCGCTGCTCGATCCGCTGCTCTCGGCGATCGGCGCGGAGGGGCATACCCTCGAGGTGGCCAAGCGCTACCTCTGGATCAGCCTGCCGTCGAACCTCTTGCTCGGGCCGGGCATGCTGTTCACCGGGCTCCTGCGCGCGGTCGGCGCGGCGCGGGAAGCGATGTTCGTGACGCTCGGCGGCGCCGTCGTCACCGTCTTCGTCGATCCGCTGCTGATCTTCGGCTTCGGACTCGGCGTGGACGGCGCGGCTCTGGCCGTCTGCATCGCCCGGGTCACCTTCATCGCCGTCGGCTGGGCCGGGGCCCGGCGCTACCGGATGCTCGAACCACCGAGCCTCGCCGCGATCCTCGGCGACCTGCCGCTGGTGGCCCGTATCGCCGGCCCGGCGGTGCTCACGAACCTTGCCCCGTCCGTCGCCAGCGCCTTCGTCGCACACGCGCTGTCCGGCTTCGGGCCGCCGGCGATCGCCGGCAACGTGGTGATCGAGCGCCTCGCGCCCGTCGCCTTCTGCGGATTATTCGCGATGTCGGGCTCGATCGGTCCGATTCTGGGCCAGAACTGGGGCGCCGGCCGCTTCGACCGGATGCGGGGCGTCCTCCAGGTCGGTGCGGGGGTGACGGCGCTCTACGTCGTCCTCGTCTGGCTGCTTCTGGCGCTGGCGCGGGCCCCGCTGGCCGGCGCCTTCGAACTCAAGGGCGTGGCGGCCGAGCTGTTCGGCTTCTTCTGCCTCGTGAGCGGGCCGGTCTGGTTCTTCAACGGGCTGCTGTTCCTGGCCAATGCCTCGTTCAACAATCTCGGCTTCCCCTTCCTCTCCACCCTGTTGAATTGGGGCCGTGCGACACTGGGCACGGTCCCGCCCGCCCTCGTGGGAGCGGCGTGGTACGGACCGGAGGGCGTGATCGCCGGGACGGGCATCGGGTCGATCGCCTTCGGGGTGACGGGTCTCGCCCTCGCCTTTCGCACCGTGGGCCGACTCGAGCGCGGCGCGCGGATCGAGGAGGCCCCTGCCCTCGATGCGCCCACGGCCGACGAGGCGGTGCAGGCCGCACCCTCGAGCGGGATGTCCCTTTGACGATGCCGGCGCCGGATTGCCGCTATCCCTAGGGAAATCGACGCGAAATCGGGCTTAGCGCTGGTCAGCCCCGCCCGGTTGCGACACACTCTCGGTCGAGGCCGTTCCGGCGAGCCTCCGGGCGTGAGTGTCGACGGCCATCGCCGGCGCGCGGCCGGAACGAAGATGGGCTTCGCGTCATGCGCTCGTTGTCACGGCGCGTTTCCGGCAGGACCCAGGAGCGTTCGGCATCCGGACCGTTGCTGCTCCCGCGAGGCGCCCGGCCATGTACACGATGTTCGACATCCTTCAGAGCCAGGGTGACGCGAGCGTGAAGGCCTTCGGGCAGCAATTCGGTCTCACGCCGGAGCAGACCCGCCGCGCCATGGAGGCTCTGCTGCCGGCCCTGACCATGGGAATGCAGCGCAACGCCGGGACCGATCCCATGGGGTTCGGGCGCCTGTTCGGGCTCGCCCAGCCGGGAATGGCGCAGCCGCAACCCGGCGCCGACATGCTGGCGGGGCTGTTCGGCTCGCCCATGATCGCGCAGGCGGTGATCCAGCAGGCCTCCACGGCGAGCGGCGTCGGCGCCCAGGCCCTCCGGCAGATGCTGCCGATTATGGCTGGCATGATCGTAGCCGGCATCGTCCACCTGCTTCTCAACGCGCCCGCCCCGGCTCCGGCCGCGGAACCCCCGCCCTCCCCCTATCCGGTCGGCACGCTCTGGACCGATTGGCTCAATGGGCTTACCGCCGCCGCCCAGGCGACCCCCTCGGCAAAGCCGTCGGCGCCGCGGCCCGAGGTGCGCTCGACCGGCCGGAAAGCGGAGGCCGCACCCCTGCCGGACGCGACGAAGGCCTCGATGGACGTGCTCCAGCAGATGCTCCAGACCGGTGCGGAGGTTCAGGAGCAGAACGTCAAGGCGATGAAGGAGGCGTTCGACGCCTTCTGGAGCCAGCCCAAGCCGGAGGCCGAAAAGACCGGACCGGAAGCGGCCCCCTCGTCACCGACGGCATCCCCCTCCCGCGCCGGGGAGGGAAATCCGCCGAAACGCAAGCCGGTCGCCAAGAGCTGAGCGCTTTGGATCGGCCGATCAGGGGTCAAGCCGAATCCGGTTGACCCGTTTGGTCATCGCAAGGCGAGGCGCAGCCAATCCAGCGGCGCGCGACCTTTCCGGAGGCAGCCGCGCCGTGGATCGCGTCTTCTCCGCCTCGCGATGCCGGTTTACGGCGAAATCCGAGGTGAACCACTGGGAACCGGCGTCGCCCGACTCAGTGCCGGAAGTGGCGTACGCCGGTGAACACCATGGCGAGGCCCGCCTCGTCGGCGGCGCGGATCACCTCGTCATCGCGCAACGAGCCGCCGGGTTGGATCACGGCGGTGGCGCCGGCCTCGGCCGCGGCGAGCAGGCCGTCGGCGAAGGGGAAGAAGGCGTCGGACGCCACGGCAGAACCCTTGGCCAGGGTCTCCGAAAGCCCGAGACGCGCGGCCGCTTCCGCAGCCTTGCGCGCGGCCGTGATCGAGGAATCGACCCGTGACATCTGCCCGGCGCCGATGCCGACCGTGGCGCCGCCCTTGGCGTAGACGATGGCATTCGACTTCACGTGTTTGGCCACCCGGTAGGCGAAGCGCATGTCGGCGAGTTCGTGCTCGCTCGGCGCACGCTTCGTGACGACCTTGAGCTCCATGTCGTCCACGCTGAGCGCATCCCGGCCCTGGACGAGGAAGCCGCCCGCCACGGTGCGGAGGGTCTCGCCCTTCGCCCGCGGATCGGCGAGTCCGCCGGCTAGCAGCAGCCGCAGGTTCTTCTTGGCGCCGACGATGGCGAGCGCCTCCTCGGAGGCGTCCGGCGCGATGATGACCTCGGTGAAGATCTCGACGATCTTTCTCGCGGCCTCGGCGTCGAGGGGGCGGTTGAGGGCAACGATGCCGCCGAAGGCCGAGGTCGGGTCGCAGGCGAGTGCCCGCTCGTAGGCTTCGAGCAGGCTCGCGCCTTCCGCCACGCCGCAAGGATTGGCGTGCTTGATGATCGCCACCGCCGCCTTGCGGGCGGGATCGAACTCGGCGACGCATTCGTAGGCGGCGTCGGTGTCGTTGAGGTTGTTGTAGGACAGTTCCTTGCCCTGCACCTGCCGGGCGGTGGCGATGCCGGGTCGCAGCGTGCCGGGCAAGCGATAGAAGGCGGCCGATTGGTGCGGGTTCTCGCCGTAGCGCAGGCTCTGCGCGAGCGTGCCGCCGAGCGCCTTGAAGGTTGGGGCCTGATCGCCACCCTCGACCTCGGCGAGCCAGTTGGCGATGGCCGCGTCATAGGAGGCGGTGCGTGAAAACGCCTTCTGCGCCAGCCGGCGGCGGGTGGCAGCGGCGAGCTGGCCGTCCTGCGCGGAGAGTTCGGCGAGGATGGCGTCATAATCCGAGACATCGACCACCACGGCGACGTCGGCGTGGTTCTTGGCCGCCGCGCGGATCATGGCGGGTCCGCCGACATCGATATTCTCGACGCAGTCGTCATAGGCCTTACCGGCCTTCAGGGTCTCCTCGAACGGGTAGAGGTTGACCACGAGCAGGTCGATGGCGCCGATCCCGTGGGCAGCGAGCGCCGCCTGATGCTCGGGATTGTCGCGCACCGCCAGCAGGCCGCCATGGACCGCCGGATGCAGCGTCTTCACTCTTCCGTCCATCATCTCGGGAAAGCGGGTCAGCTCCGACACCTCTTTCACGGCGAGTCCCGCCTCGGTGAGCGCACGATGGGTGCCGCCGGTCGAGACCAACTCGACGCCCCGCCGGCTCAGCGCCGTGGCGAAGTCCGTGAGCCCGGTCTTGTCAGAGACGGAGAGAAGGGCGCGGGTGACCCGGATCTGGTCGCGCGGCATGGGAACGGCCTATGTCGTCAAACGAGGAATTTGCGCGCGCGGTAGCACGGAACCGACGGGGGCGGCCAGTTGAAGACGCCGGTGTCGGATGACGGAACCGGCTGTTTCAACCGCCTCCGGCGCGACCAGCATCGTCCCGAAAGGCGGTCACCGGCTTTCGGACAACGACGATGCTCTCATCAGATCTGCTCGATCCGCCAGCGCACCAGGGCATCCTCGTCCACCGACAGGTGCAGGACGATCTGCGCGGTCCGCCGTGCCCCGACCACGCCGGCGAAGTAGATGCTTTCCTCGATCGTCGGCGTCGCACCCTCCGCGGCGAAGCGCCAACGCTCGCCGGTCGACAGGCCCAGGATCACGCTGCCGTCCTCCTGGGGCTGGGCGGCGACGGCGGTGTGGAGATGGAAGCGCACCGCGACCGGCTGGGGCCGCGCGCGCTTTCCCTCGCGCCGGAAAGCATCCTCGCCTTCCAGTCGAACCGGGCCGCTCGAGAGGCGCCAGCGGCGCTCGTGCAGGATGCCGAACTCGGCGACGTAGCCGTCATGGCGGGCGGCAAGGACGGACGCGCCGTTCTCGGTGCGCCGCTCGACCGCGACGGGGCCGGGGCCGCGCATCACCACGGGCCCCCGGCGCGCGAGCAGCCAGCGGGCGGCGAGCCGGCCGATCCACCAATCCTCCGGCTCGTCGAGGAAGCGGCAGGAGGACGTGTCGGCAACCGTCGCGGTCGAGTGGGCGGCGGTGCTGCGCGCGGCCCTTCGCAGCTCGCCGCCGCCGGCGGGCGCACCGCAATTGACGACGATGCGCTGCGCGCCGCTCGTCAGCTCGAAGGAGAGACACCCGGCGGCGGCCTCGCGCGACTGGTCCATCGGCGGCGGCGCGCCGACATCGCAGACCATGATCACGCGGCCCGTTTCCATCCGGGCATAGCCGGAATGGGAGGCGTACATCAGAGGATCGGTGCCGGACCCGTCATAGACCAGCAGCGTGGCGAGATGGTCGGCCGCCGTCACGCCCATGCCGTTGAAGTGGCTGAGCGAGGCATCGCCGTGGCGCAGAAGGCGCAGGGCCGGCAGCATCCGGTCGACGGCGCGCAGGAGCGCTTCCGGGGGATCGACGCTCCGGCTGAGGAAGCTCTGGCGCAGGGGCAGCAGATCGAGCAGCAGCTCCATGGCGAAGCGCGGGTCGCGGGAGCGGTGGCCGCCATCGGGCAGGATCTGCGTGTCGAGTTCGCGCACGAGGATGCGGGTTGCGCGCCGCAGGATCGGCTCAATACCCTCGCAGCAGAGCCCGGCATAGGTCAGCGCCACGGCGGCGAGCAGACGCGATTGCGGCGGCGCCGAGCGGCGCAGCGAGCGTTCCAGCTCCCGCGCACCCTTGCCCACCGCCTTGAGGAAGGCTTGGTAGAAGGCGTGGTCGGCGCCCTCCAGCACCAGGGGCGACTGGCACAGGAACGAGATCAGCCGCCGGGACGCCACCGGCACCGGGCTGGCGCGGGCGGCCTCGCCCCGGCCGTTCATGAAATCCGAGACGAAGGCGCGGGCATTGGCGCGCGCGAGTGCCGTGTCGGCGGCGCGCAGATGGCGCAGCCAGCCGAAGCCGTAGAGCGCGTCCGCCCATTCCGCAGAGGGCGGATCGTAGTCGAAGGGGGAGCGCCCGCTCACGATCAGCGAGCGACCGGCGAAGACGAACAGGCCGGAATAGATGTCGTCGGCGAGCGAGGCGTCGCTCGTGCGCAGATCGTGCGGGGCGATCACGAGAGCGGTCACCCGCGCGCGGGTGAGGATCTCGGGCCGCGCCGTGAGCCGTGCCGTCCGCTCGCGAACCGCGCGGACGATCTCGTGACCGAGCAGGCGGTAGAGCTGCCAGCGTTCGGGGCCCCTGCCCAAGCCGTATCCTCCGAGCCTTCGAGTCGGGCCGCACGGTTTGCCGCACGGCCCCCTGTTCGGGCCTCCGGCAACAGGCTTGGGCCCCGCTTATGCCCGTCCTCTTAACCGCCCTTTAACGCTGTGTCGTCCTCTCGCCGGCCGGCATCCCCGCAATGCACGGCCCGAAAGTGGGAGCGGTCCGATCCCTCAGGCTGGACCGGTCGCGACGGGCCGCGCAGGGTCGGCGCCCCACTCCGACCACGAGCCGTCGTAGAGCGCCCGCGGCTCCTTGCCCAAGGTCTCCAAGGCCAGGGCGACGATCGCCGCGGTGACGCCCGAGCCGCAGGTGGTGATGATGGGGCGGTCGAGATCGACCCCGGCCTCGGCGATCGCCGCGCGCAGCGAGGCCTCGTCCCGCAGGCGGCCATTCGCCTGGAGCGCGGCGTAGTGCAGGTTGCGGGCACCGGGCATATGGCCGGGGCGCACACCGGGGCGCGGCTCCGCTTCCTCGCCGCGAAAGCGTGGGCCCGAACGGGCATCGACCACCTGGGCCGAGCCATTGCCGAGCGCACGGGCGATGTCGCCCGCATCCGCCACGGCACCGTTGTCGAGCCGCGCGGTGAAGTGTCGCCGGTCGCGGGGGCGGCCCTCGCCGTCCTCGGTCGGATAGCCCGCCGCGACCCAGGCAGGCATCCCGCCCTCCAGGATTTTTACGTCGCGCATGCCGAAGGTCTGAAGCATCCAGCGTACCCGCGGCTCCTAGAACAGGCCCAACCCGTCGTAGACGACGACCTGCGCCCCGTCGCCGACACCGAGCGCGCGCATCTTCGAGGAGAACACCTCGGGCCGCGGCAGCATGTGG
>JAGTAM010000688.1 GCA_023422485.1 Pseudomonadota bacterium
GTGCCCGACCACGCCGCCCGGCTGGCGCAGGTGCTGGCGCCGCTCGCCGGGCTGATCGCGCCGATCACCGCCCATGTCTCGGGTTGCGCCAAGGGCTGCGCCCATCCGGGTCCCGCCGATCTCACCCTGGTGGGCCGCGACGGCGCCTACGACGTGGTGCTCGCCGGCTCCCCCTCTGGCGAGCCGGCAACGCGTCTCGCTTTCGAGGCGGCGCTGGACCGGATAAGGAAGGCCGCAGCCGCCGGGCTTCCGGCGCTGGACCCCGTGTTTCGCGACGACGTGTCAGGATAACGTGCGATGAGTGCCCGCCACGACTACATCCGCGACGGCGGCGCGATCTACGCGCGTTCCTTCGCGATGATCCGCGCCGAATCCGATCTCGCCCGCTGGTCCGGCGCGGCCGAGCGGGTCGTGGTGCGGATGATCCATGCCTGCGGCATGACCGACCTGCCCCGCGACGTGGAGATGTCGGACGATTTCGCCGCGGCCGGCGAGGCGGCGTTGAAGGCCGGCGCGCCGATCCTGTGCGATGTCCGCATGGTCGCCGACGGCGTTACCCGGACCCGCCTCCCGGCGAAGAACGAGGTGATCTGCACGCTGGGCGACCCGCGCGTGCCGGGCCTTGCAGCGGAGATGGGCACCACCCGCTCGGCCGCGGCGATGGAGCTGTGGCGGGAAAAGCTGCCCGGCAGCGTCGTCGCCGTCGGCAACGCGCCCACCGCCCTGTTCCGCCTGCTCGAACTGCTGGACGAGGGTGTGAGCCCCCCGGCCGCCGTGATCGGCATTCCCGTCGGCTTCGTCGGCGCGGCGGAATCGAAAGAGGCTTTGGCGCGGGACGGGCGCGTGCCCTTCGTTGTGGTCCACGGCCGCCGCGGCGGCAGCGCCATGACGGCGGCGGCCGTCAACGCGCTCGCCAACGAGATCGAGTGATGGAGGGGAGCGTGCGCATCGACGCCCCGGCCGAGACCGCGGACGGCGCGGGCGAGACCCCCGCCATCACCAGGACCGGCACGCTCTACGGCGTCGGCATGGGGCCGGGTGATCCGGATTTCCTCACCGTGAAGGCGATGCGGGTGCTGGAGCACGCCCCCGTGCTCGTCCACTTCTGCAAGCGGGGCAAGCGCGGCAACGCCCGCACCATCGCCGACGCGGTGGTGTGCGACCCGACCCGCGAGTTTCCGCTGGCCTATCCCTACACCACCGAGCTTCACCCGGATCACCCGGAATATGTCTCGGCCCTGGCCGGCTTCTACGACGAGGCGGCGGGACGGCTCGCCGACCATCTCGGCGCCGGGCGCGACGTGGCGATCCTGTCGGAGGGCGACCCCTTCTTCTACGGCTCGTTCATGCATCTCTGGCGGCGCCTGAAGGACCGCTTCCCCGTGGAAGTCATCCCCGGCGTCACCGGTATGTCGGGCTGCTGGACGCGGGCCGGCACCCCGATCACATGGGGCGACGACGTGCTCACGATCCTGCCCGCGACCCTGCCGCGCGAGACCCTGGTGGAGCGGCTGAAGGGGACGAATGCCGCCGTCATCATGAAGCTCGGCCGCCACCTGCCGAAGGTGCGCGGCGCCCTTGCCGAGACCGGATTCCTGGCGCGCGCCGTCTACGTGGAACGCGGCACCATGGCGGGCGAGCAGGTGGTGCCGCTGGCCGAGAAGGCGGACGACGTCGCGCCCTACTTCTCGATGGTGCTGGTGCCCGGAGAGGGCCGCCGCCCGTGAGCGAGTCGGGGAGCGTCACGATCATCGGCCTCGGACCGGGCGATCCGCGCCTGCTCACCGAATCGGCCCGCGCCGCCCTCGACCGGGCACAGGATCTGATCGGCTACATTCCCTACGTCGCCCGCGTGCCCGAGCGCGAGGGGCTGACCCGCCACGCCAGCGACAACCGGGTCGAGGTCGACCGCGCCCGCCATGCGCTCGAACTCGCGATGTCCGGCCGGCACGTTGCCGTGGTGTCCGGCGGCGATCCCGGCGTGTTCGCCATGGCTGCGGCCGTGTTCGAGGCGGTCGAGCACGGCCCCGGGGACTGGCGCGACCTCGATATTCGCGTCGAGCCGGGCATCACCGCGATGCTCGCTGCCGCCGCCCGTCTCGGTGCGCCGCTGGGCGGGGATTTCTGCGCGATCTCGCTCTCGGACAACCTCAAGCCCTGGGAGGTCGTGACCGCCCGGCTGGAGGCGGTTCTACGGGCCGGTCTGAGCGTGGCGCTCTACAACCCGATCTCGTCGGCGCGGCCGTGGCAACTCGGCCGGGCCCTGGCGCTCGCCGCCGAAATCCTTCCGCCCGCCACCCCGGTCATCTTCGCCCGCGCCGTGACCCGGCCCGACGAAGCCTTGCGGGTGCTGACCCTGGACGAGGCCCGCACGGCGCCGGCCGACATGGCGACTATGGTCATCATCGGTGCGCCGGCGACCCGGCTGATCGAGCGAGAGGGGCGGCTGCCCTTCGTCTACACGCCACGGAGCGTCACGGCCTGACGCTGAGGCAAGGGAGAGGGTGTGTTCGAAGTCGAAGAAGGCGTCGGCCGAGGTTCGGTTCCCCGATCCCGACGCCGAAGAAGATTTAGAACACCCCGAAAAACCACAGTAGAAGAATGATCGGCAAGGGAATGCCGATCAACCAGAGAAGTCCACCTTTGAGCATCTGCTGACTCCTGGTTGTTGAGTGCGGCGAGGCGTCCGCCTTGCTACAAAGACCAGCGAAGCTCGGTTTGCGTTCCTTCGCTGTGTAAAAATTCATAGCTGGTCGGCTTCTCGGCTGCGCCCACGCAGGACCGGTTTCAAGACTAAATTCCGATATCTGCCAAAAATAGGAATTTATGGTTTGACAGCGCGACGCTCGTCGTGTAGGTAGAGGGCACGCTCAAGAAGTGTGAATGGAGACGCCGCGATGCCGGACCCCTCCGAGCCACGCGGTGAGCCTGCGCTGAGCACCCCTTCACATCCGAGTTCCAAGAAGGCACGCAGGCGTGCACCCGATGCCAGAAGGCTACGGGCGCAATTGCTCACGCATATCGAACGGCAGATCGAGCGTTTCGATGCCGCTCTCGACGCCGATCCGCCGCCCGCCGGGTTCGACTCCGGAAAGGTGCTGCGCGATCTCGGTGGGTTGAAGAACCTGCTCGACGACATGAAGGCGGCCGACCGGGCCGCGCGGGAGGGAGGGACGGATGGCGCGGCCGGCCGATCCTCCCTGCCCGCCGCCGATCTCGTGGCGATGCGCGCGGATATCGCGCGCCGCTATGCTGCATTCGCGGCGACGGAGCCGGACGACAGCGTTCCTGACCCGGCTCACGCCGGCGCATCTGCGCCTGCTTGAGGCTGATTGGCTCCATCTGGCGCGGCACGACCAGCTTCCGCCACCGGGAGCCTGGACCACTTGGGCGGTGATCGGCGGGCGCGGCTCCGGAAAGACCCGGACCGGTGCCGAATGGGTCCGCGGCCTCGCTCATGGCGACCCGGTGTTTTCGACCGAGCCGGTCGAGCGGATCGCCCTCGTCGGTGAGACCTTTGCCGATGTGCGCGATGTGATGATCGAGGGGCCGTCCGGTGTCCTCGCACTGCCGCGGTTCGGCGGGGGGCCGCCGGTCTGGCAACCCTCGCGGCGGCGGGTGGTGTTCGGCAACGGCGCGGTGGCGCTCGCCTTCTCGGCCGAGGAGCCGGATTCCCTGCGCGGCCCGCAATTCGGTGCCGTATGGTCGGACGAGGTCGCCAAGTGGCGCGAGGCCGAGACCACCTACGACATGATCCAGTTCGGTCTGCGGCTCGGACGCCATCCGCGTGGTCTCGTCACCACGACGCCGCGTCCGGTGCCACTGATCCGCCGGCTGCTCGCCGATCCGCGCACAGTCGTGACGCACTCGCGCACCGCCGACAATGCAGCCAATCTCGCGCCGAGTTTTCTGGAGGAGGTGGTCGGTCGCTATGCCGGCACCCGCCTCGGCCGGCAGGAACTCGACGGTGAACTGATCGAGGATCGGCCGGATGCGCTCTGGACCCGTGACGTCATCGAGCGGGCGCGCGTTGATGAGGCGCCACCGCTGCAGCGCGTCGTTGTCGCGGTCGATCCGCCGGCCTCCTCGCGGGCCGGGGCCGACGCCTGTGGGATCGTCGCTGCGGGACTTGCGGCCGACGGAACTGCCTATGTCCTGGCCGACGCGACCCTGGAACAGGCGGCGCCCGCCGTCTGGGCGCGCGCCGCACTGGCCCTGTATCACCGGCTGACGGCCGACGCGCTGGTGGCCGAGGTCAACCAGGGCGGAGAGATGGTCGTCGCGGTGCTCGCCGAGGCTGATCCCGACGTGCCTGTCGCCACGGTGCGGGCATGGCGGGGCAAGTGGCTGCGGGCGGAGCCGGTCTCGCTGCTCTACGCAAAGGGGCGCGTCCGCCATGTCGGGCCTCTGTCGGCGCTGGAGGACGAGATGTGCGCCTTCGGACCCGTCGGTCTGCCGGGTGGCGGTTCGCCGGATCGGCTCGATGCGCTGGTCTGGGCGCTCACGCACCTGATGCTGACCTCCACACCGGAGCCACGGATCCGCCGGCTCTGACGGTCGCGGTTAATTTCACGTGAAACATTGCTGGTGAGGAGCGTGCCATGCCTGGATTCATCGCGCGGCTCGCCAGGGCCGCCGGGTTCGTGCCGGCGACGAAGGCGAGCGCGGCGTTCGCCCTGTATGGAGAGGGTAGGGCGGTCTGGACCACGCGCGATTACGCGGCTCTGGCCCGTGAAGGCTTTCAGCGCAACGCCGTCGTCCACCGCGCCGTCCGGCTGGTGGCCGAGGCCGCCGCCTCCCTGCCCCTGACGCTCGCCGGCGCCGACGACACGCATCCGTTGCTGGCGCTCCTCGCGCGCCCGAATCCGCGCGAAGGTGGGATGCGCTTCCTCGACGGGGTGTACGGACACCTTCTGGTCTCCGGCAACGCCTATATCGAATTGGCCGAGATCGACGGCACGCCGCGTGAACTGTTCTCCCTGCGGCCGGACCGGATGCAGGTCGTGGCTGGCGCCGACGGCTGGCCGGTGGCTTACGAATATGCCGTCGGCGGCCAGCGCATCCGCTACGAACAGGCCGGCCCGCTGCCGCCGATCCTGCACCTGACGCTGTTCAATCCGCTCGACGATCATTACGGCCTCTCGCCGATGGAGGCGGCCGCCGTACCGCTCGACATCCACAACGCGGCCGGGGCCTGGAACAAGGCGCTGCTCGACAATGCGGCGCGTCCGTCCGGCGCTCTGGTCTTCGCGCCCTCGACCGGCGCGGCGCTCAGCGACACGCAGTTCACCCGACTCAAGGCGGAACTGGAAGCGAGTTACCAGGGCAGCGCCAATGCCGGCCGCCCGCTTCTCCTCGACGGCGGACTCGACTGGCGCCCGCTCTCGCTCTCACCCAAGGAGATGGACTTTGTCGAGGCGAAGGCGGCCGCGGCCCGCGAGATCGCTCTGGCCTTCGGCGTGCCGCCGTTACTCCTGGGTCTTCCCGGCGACAACACCCACGCCAACTACGCCGAGGCCAACCGCGCCTTCTACCGCCAGACGGTGATCCCGCTCGTGCGCCGCACAGCCGATTCCCTCGCCCGCTGGCTGGAGCCGGCCTTCGGTCACGCGAGGCTTGAGCCGGACCTCGACGCCGTCGAGGCGCTGGCGACCGAGCGCGAATCGCTGTGGCGCCGGGTGCAGGGCGCCGACTTTCTGTCGGAAGCCGAGAAACGCGAGGCGGTCGGGTACTCCGCGCAAGAACCGGCGCAAGGCAGCGGCTCTCCGGGCTGAGCCCTGCGCGATCCGGGCCGAGCCCGTTCTTCACTCCTCTCCGAGGTCTTTCGATGGATGGCCATTTCACCGGCTACGCCAGCCTGTTCGGCGTGCCCGATCTCGGCCGCGACACTGTCGCGCCGGGGGCGTTTGCCGCGAGCCTCGCCCGGCGCGGTGCGCGCGGGGTGCGGATGCTGTGGCAGCACGATCCGGCCGAGCCGATCGGCTCCTGGCTCTCCCTCAAGGAGGATGGAAGGGGCCTGCGTGTTGCCGGACGGCTCAACCTCGCGGTCCAGCGAGCCCGCGAGGTCGACGCGCTGATGCGCGAGGGCGCCCTCGACGGACTGTCGATCGGCTTTCGCGTCGTGCGGGCTTCGCCCGAGCGCGGCGGGCGCCGGCTCATCGCCGTCGATCTGTGGGAAGTCTCGCTGGTGACCTTCCCGCTGCAGCCCGATGCGCGGGTGATCCGCGCCACCGCGCCCCGCCCGTTCGTCCCGCCGCGTCCGCGCCTTACCGCCCTGCCGCTTGCGGCGCGCGCCTGACTCGTCCTGTCCCACCAACGAGGATGCTATGACCGAGATGCGTTTCGAGACCAAGGCCCCCGCCGGCCTGCCCGAGAACAAGGCGGCGACGTTCGGCACGGAAGCCGTGCTCGATGAATTCGCCCGCGCCTTCGAGGCCTTCAAGGAGGCCAACGACGCGCGGCTCTCCGAGATCGAGACCCGGTTCGCTGCGGATGTGGTGACGGAGGAGAAGCTCGCCCGCATCGACGCCGCCCTCGATCAGGCAAAGAACCGGCTCGACCGGATCAGCCTCGATCGCGCCCGGCCGCCGCTCGGCGGGGACACCCTGCGCGATGCCTCCGCCACCGAGCACAAGGCCGCCTTCGACCTTTACGTCCGCGCCGGCGAGAGCGCCGGGCTGAAGCGGCTGGAGGAGAAGGCACTCTCCGCCGGCTCCGGGCCGGATGGCGGCTATCTCGTACCGCCGACGATCGAGCGCGAGGTCTTGCGCCGGCTGGCCGAGATCTCGCCGATCCGCGCCATCGCCACGGTTCGCACCGTCTCCGGCGGCCAGTACAAGCGAGCGGTCTCGGTCAACGGTCCCGCCGCGGGCTGGGTCGCCGAGACGGCGCCCCGGCCTCAGACGGACGCGCCGAACCTGTCCGAACTGAGCTTTCCGGCGATGGAGCTCTACGCCATGCCGGCGGCGACGCAGACGCTGCTCGACGACGCCGTGCTCGACATCGATGCGTGGCTCGCGGAGGAAGTCGAGACGGCGTTTGCCGAGCAGGAGAGCGTCGCGTTCGTCACGGGCGACGGCGTCGGCCGGCCGAAAGGCTTCCTCAGATCCGACACGGTGGCCAACGCAGGTTGGGAGCCGGGCAAGCTCGGCTTCGTTGCGACGGGGACGGCCGGCGCCTTCCCCGCAAGCGAACCGAGCGACGTGTTGTTCGACCTGATCTACGCTTTGCGCTCCGGCTACCGCCAGGGCGCGAGCTTCGTGATGAACCGGCGGGTGCAGAGCGCGATCCGCAAGTTCAAGGACGCCGACGGCAATTATCTCTGGCAACCGCCGCTGGCCGCCGACCGCGCCGCGACCCTGATGGGCTTCCCCCTCGTCGAAGCCGAGGCGATGCCCGACCTCGGCGTCGGGAGCCACTCCATCGCCTTCGGCGACTTCAAGCGCGGCTACCTCGTCGTGGATCGCGTGGGCCTGCGGACCCTGCGCGATCCGTATTCCGCCAAGCCCTACGTGCTCTTCTACACCACCAAGCGCGTCGGCGGCGGCGTGCAGGACTTCGCCGCGATCAAGCTGCTCCGGTTCGCCTGAGCGGCGCGCCCTCAGTAAGCTCGCCGCCGGCCGGGCCGGGCCATCCACTCGGTGCGCCCGGCCTGTGCGGCTGCCATGTCCGGGGCCATCGCCTCCATCTCGGCGGCGCGCGAGGAGATCCAGCTCGCGTGCTCGCCGGTGGGCGTCACGGCGGTGAAGCCGCCGCAGGCGGTGCGGGCGCGCCGGTCCTGGCGCATGGCGCCGCTCGACCAGCTCACCACGCCGACCATCTGGCCGCCGCGCAGGATCGGGCCGCCGGAATCGCCCAGGCATGCGCCCGCGCCGGCGGTTTCGGCCATGCGCCGCGCATCGGTGACGACCGTGACGCGGTTGGCGACCTGCAGCGAGCCGATCGAGACGAGATGCGCGGTGCGTAGCGTCCGCGCGGTGTTGCGGCGGTTCTCGGCGAGCACGCCGAAGCCGGCGATGTCCACGTTGTCGCCGGTGGTGATCGAGCCGCCGCGGGGATCGAGCGGGCGGAAGCCGGGTCCGGCCGGCTGTTCCAGCTTGATCAGGGCGAGGTCGATGCCCGGCTGCTCCTCCGGCGTCGTGCCGGGGACGAATTCGGGATGCATCGAGACCGCGACGGCACGCAGGCGACGCTGGCGGAAATTCGGATCGACCACGACCACGTTGTAGCCGGCCTTGTGCATCACGCAGTGGGCCGCGGTGAGCACGATGTCCTGCGCGATCAGGGTGCCGGAGCAGATCTCGCCCTGCGTGCTCTCGATGCGCACCACCGAAGCGCGCAGGCCCCCGGGATCGCGCGACGTGCGGCCCTCGACCACGGCCTGGGCCGAGAGCGGGACAAGTCCCAGCAGGGCACCGAACAGGCACGCGCGAAGGGGGCTCGCAACCATTTTTTCGTTCTCCAGGGTCTGGGCGTGGTCCGCAGGATGCTGCGGCCGAATCCCGGACCGGGTGAAGCGTATCCGAAGCCAATTCGGCGGCCAAGCTCCGGTTCCGCGTTGGCGTCGGCGGCAGGATCACGATCGGTTAAGGACGTTCCCAGCGCGCGGAGGCTCCCCAGCCGGCCAGCATCCGGTCGATCCACGCCCGCTGCGGCCCGAGCAGGATGCCCTGGGTCAGACCGCCGCACGCGTCCTTCACCCAGGCGGCCACCGCCATCACCGCGGCACCTTCGAGGATCGGCCCGCCGGAATCTCCCTGGCAGCCGCCCGCCCCCTTGGCCTGCATCCAGACCAGGATGCGGCTCGGGCCGTAGGGTTCGATTACGGTCAGGGTGGCACCGCGATAGCGGCCGATCGAGCGCCGGTCCCCGCCCCGTGTGGCGCCGTAGCCGGCCAGCGTCAGGCTCTGGCCGACCCGCGGCATCGCCGCACTCAAATCCGCCGGCACGAAGCGGGCTGGCAGCGGCTCGCGGGTGCGCAGAAGCGCCAGATCGATGGAGCGGGTGCGGCCACGGATCGCGTCGCCGTCATAGCCCGGATGCAGGAGGCGGGCGGCGACCTCGGCCAGCACCGGGCGCCCCGTCTCGTCGCGATAATGGACGCGGTTCTCGCCCGCCCCCGCCACGCAATGGCCGGCGGTGAGCACCGCGTCCGGTGCGACGACGATCCCTGAACACACCCCGCCGCCGGCGGTCAGCACCATCACGGCCGAGGCCGCGCCCGGTACCTCCGCGCCCTCGTGACCGCCGACGATAGCCGTCACGGGCGTGGCCACGAGCACGAGCGCGAGTGCCGTCGCTCCGAGGGCAAGGCGCGCCGTGCGCGGAAGAGATGGGTTCGGCGCGCGCATCAGTGACGAAAAAGCGCTTTCAGGAGAGGCTGGCATGACCCCGATACGTGTCGAGGAGACCGGTGTCGAGCCGGTGAGCGTGGCCGAGATGCGTGGCCATCTCCGGCTCTCCTCCGATGAGACCGCTGAGGATGCCCTGATCGCCCGCCTGATCCCCGCGGCGCGGGCGGCGATCGAGGCGGCCGCCCGCCGGCTGCTGCGGCCCGCCCGCTTCCGGGTGATGTTGGCGGCTTGGCCCCGGCTCGGTCTGCTGCCGCTGCCGCTGAGCCCCCTCGTCACCGTGCTGAGCGCCGGGCGGCTCGATGCGGGCGGCACCCTCACCGAGATCGAGCCGGGACCGATCCGGATCGGCCCCGACCCGTGGGAGGCGCCCTGCCTGCTGTTCGG
>JAGTAM010000691.1 GCA_023422485.1 Pseudomonadota bacterium
TGATCATCTTCACCTTCGTCTCCCTCGGGGTGAGCCTCACCCTGCTCTCGTTCTGGGCGACGCGGGCGCTCACCGCGCCGCTCGCCGGGCTCGCTGCGGCCGCGGAAGCCTTCGGCACGGCGGAGGAACCGCCGCCCCTGCCCCAGCGCGGGCCGGAGGAGGTGCTGGCGCTCGCCCGCGCGCTGGACCGGATGCGCACCCGCCTGCTGCGCCTGCTCGACGACCGCACGCAGATGCTGGCCGCGATCAGCCACGACCTGCGCACCCCGATCACCCGCCTGCGGCTGCGCGCCGAGTTCATCGAGGACGAGCGCGCCCGCGAGATGACCCTGCGCGACCTCGACCAGATGAACGGGCTCGTGGAATCCGCGCTCTCCTATGTCCGGGACGGGCAGGGCGCGTCGGGCGAGGCCCAGACCACGCTGATCGACCTCGCCTCGGTGGTGCAGACGGTCTGCGACGGGTTCAGCGACGTCGGCACGGCGGTGAGCCTGGAACGGACCCGCCACGTCCTGGTGCGCGGGCGCCCCGACGAGCTCCAGCGAGCGATCACCAACCTCGTCGACAACGCCGTGAAGTATGGCGGCGGCGCCCGTCTCGTCATGGGGCCGGCGGGCTCCGGCGACCATCCCGGCGTGGCGGTGGAGGTGATCGACGACGGCCCCGGCATCCCCGACGCCGAGCGCAGCGCCATGCTGCAGCCCTTCGTGCGCGGCGACCGCGCCCGCAATCTCGATTCCGCGAGCGGTTTCGGCCTCGGCCTGTCGATCGTGCTCGCCATCGTCGAGGGGCATGGCGGGCGCCTGACCTTGGAGAACCGACCCGGCGGCGGCTTCTGCGCCCGCATCGAGCTACCGCTCGCCGCCGGGCGGTCCGGGGAGGCGGGCGCCTCCGCCTGACCCGCGCAAGCCCTCAGAACTCCATGTCGAGCTCCTCGATCTCCTCCGGCTCGGCTTCGGCGAGCGCCGCCCACTCGTTCATCAGGTCCCAGGCGAGGATCGTGTCGCGGTAGGTCGCGGCGGTGAAGGGGAGGGCGACGTCGTAGGTGCGGAAGCGGGTGCAGACGGGCGCGTACATCGCATCCGCCAGGGTCGGCCGCGCCCCGAACAGGTAGGGTCCGCCCGAGCGCGACAGGCAATCCTCGAAGATCGCGCAGATGCGCTCGATGTCGCCCTTGGCACCGTTGAAGATCTTGAAGCCGCGGTGGAGGCTGCGCAGGTTCATCGGCAGGGCCGAGCGCAGGTTGATGAAGCCGCCATGCATCTCGCCCGAGACGGCGCGGCAGCGCGCGCGCTCGGCAGGCCCCTCGGGCAGGAGGCCGGCCTCCGGCCGGATCTCGTTGAGATATTCGGCGATGGCGAGGACGTCCCACACCGTGATCGCGCCGTGTTCGAGCCGCGGCACCAGGAAGGACGGCGACAGGTGGAGCAGTTCGGCCCGCGTCGCCGCGTCCGAGCCGGACAGAACCGCCACCGAGAGATCGAGCCCGGCCATCCGGCACAGCAGCCAGCCGCGCAGGGACCAGGACGAGTAGTTGCGGCTGGAGATCGTGAGCGTCGCCTCGGCCATGACTCTTCTCCGGATGCGCATCCGCCCGAGCCTGCGGCCCCGGACCTCAAGCCGGCATCCAAGACTCGTGCCGGGAGTCCCGCCTCGGCTTCCACTTTTCCGGCAAAAGGATTTTTCTTCTCCCGGCAAACGTGCAAAGTGATGCATCCACAACACAGCCCTGCGCGATATACTTTTGATCGGTTGCGCCCAACCCAGAACCGCTTAGCCTGTTCGTCCGGCATCGGCTCCTCAGGGCGGCAGGACGAGGCGGGAAGCGAAGCGAGCGAATCCGGGCCATTCGGGACGTTCGCGAGAGATTGGCGCGTGCAGGCACCTTGCGCGCTTGGAGTTCGGGCCCGATGCTCTACCAAGCCTTCGATGTCCAATCGGACATCGCCCGGCAGACCCGACAATGGGGACGCTTCCTGCAGGAAGCCTCCGCCCCCTGGATGCGGACGCCCTGGCATGACGCCGCGAAATGGTGGTCGGCGGGCGCGCGCATGATGATGCGGGCCGGCCTCACCTTCGCGCGGCCGGCCTACGGCATCCATGCCGTGCGGGTCGGCAACCGGGACGTGCCGGTGATCGAGGAGCCGGTGCTCGCAACCCCCTTCGGCACCCTGCTCCGCTTCCGCAAGGACATCGACACGATCCAACCCAAGGTGCTGGTGCTCGCGCCCCTCTCGGGCCATTTCGCCACGCTCTTGCGCGGCACCGTGCGCACCCTGCTGCCCGATCACGACGTCTACATCACCGACTGGCACAACGCCCGCGACGTGCCGGTCTCGGAGGGGCGCTTCGGCTTCGACGACTACGTCGATCACGTGGTGCGCTTCCTGGAGACCATCGGCGAGGGCGCCCACCTCATGGCCGTGTGCCAGCCCGCGGTGCAGGCGCTCGCCGCCACGGCGGTGATGGCCCACACCAAGAACCCGGCCCAGCCGCGCAGCATGACCCTGATGGCCGGACCGGTCGATTGCCGGGTCAGCCCGACCTCGGTGAACGCGCTCGCGACCTCGAAGCCGATCGAGTGGTTCGAGAAGAACCTGATCGCGACGGTGCCCGGCCGCCACAAGGGCGCGGGGCGGCGGGTCTATCCCGGCTTCATGCAGGTGTCGGCCTTCGTCTCGATGAACGCCAAGCGCCATTCGGACGCGCATACCGACCTGTTCTGGCACTACGTGGACGGCAGCGCGGACAAGGCGCAGGCGATCGAGACCTTCTACGACGAGTATTTCGCCGTCCTCGACCTCGCCGCCGAGTTCTACCTCGAGACCGTCAAGATCGTCTTCCAGGACTACACGCTCGCCCGCAACCAGCTCACCTATCGCGGCGAGCCCCTCGACATGGGCGTCATCCGCCACACCGCCCTGATGACGGTGGAGGGCGAGCGCGACGATATCTGCGCGGTGGGACAGACCATGGCCGCCCACGACCTCTGCTCGGGCCTGCTGCCCCACATGAAGAGCCACCACCTCCAGACGGGCGTGGGCCATTACGGCGTGTTCTCGGGGCGCAAGTGGGAAGCGCAGACCTACCCGATCGTGCGCAACTTCATCGCCTCGCACGCATGAGCCGTCCCCACCCTTGCGAGCGGAGCGGCGCTCTCCGGCAGCGGCGCTCCATCCGGCAAGGGCGTGACTTGGATCGCTTCGGCTTCGCCTCGCGATGACGGCGTGGAGCGAAAACCGCCCGGTCCCGCGCTTGCAAGAGGCTTTCGCGCACTTCCAACACGAACCTGTTTCGTGTATGCCGCGCGCTCAGGTGCAATTCTTTCGCACCGATTCGGCTGCCGTCACGACGCCTCCTCCGGAACAAAACCGGGGCAGGGGCGCCTGACGGCTTTTTCCCGGTTCTGCCGGGAATCCGAGGCCGGTGCGGTTCGAAACAACAGATCCTAGGGGTTGATTCCGTTGCAGGTACTCGTTCGCGATAACAACGTCGATCAGGCGCTCCGCGTCCTCAAGAAGAAGATGCAGCGTGAGGGCATCTTCCGCGAGATGAAGCAGCGCAAGGCCTACGAGAAGCCCTCCGTGCGCAAGGCTCGCGAGAAGGCCGAGGCCGTCCGCCGCGCCCGCAAGCAGGCCCGCAAGACCGCGATCCGCGAGGGCCTGATCGCCGCGCCGAAGCCGAAGCCCCGGACCGGTGCCCCGCGCCGCCCCGGCATGCCGAGCTTCTCGCAGCAGCCGGCCGCCGTCCAGGCGCCCGCCGCCGCGTCCTAAGCCCATCGAGACGTGCGGCCCTGACGCGGGCCGCGCGATCCGGGACATGAAAAAGGCCCTGCCGGCTCGAACCGGCGGGGCCTTTTCATTTGGCGGAGGCTCACTTGGGCGAAGACTCGGCTCAGGCGGCGCGTGCGGTGAGCGTGGCGCGTTCCGCCTGCCGCAGCAATTCCAGGGGCAGCCAGGGCTTGCGCATGTAGACCGCGTGGGGCGGGATCTCGGTCCGGCCCTCCTCGCGGGCCTCGGAGGTCACCACGAGCCGCACCTCCGGCCAGCGGTCCTCGACGGTGCGCGCCAGCGCCGCCCCGTCCATCGCGCCCGAGAGATGCGTGTCGGCGATCACCATCGCCACCGTCACGTCGCCGCGCTCCAGCACGGCGAGCGCGTCCTCGGCGCTCGAACAGGCGATGACGTCGAGGTCGGTCTCCTCGATCAGGGCGGTCGCGAGATCGCGGGCGGCCTCGTCGTCCTCGACGAGGAGCGCGACCGGGCTGTCTCCGGTGTGAGCC
>JAGTAM010000027.1 GCA_023422485.1 Pseudomonadota bacterium
GGCAAGGGGCTACGCCGAACGCGGCTAAGCCGAGCGCAGGGGGGGGCCGGTCACGACGCGCCGAGCCGCGTGAGGCGAGATCCCGGCAGACCCGCGCCAACGGGCGCGCGATGGCCCGCCGCGGAAGCCCCGATCCGCGGCTTCGTTATCGGCTCGCGCCGTGCCGCAGGGGGCGGCTGGTAGGCCGATCGGACGACGGCATGGACGCAAAGCCAACGTCGATTACCGGGGAAGGCGATGACGGCTCCCCACCTTCAACCGCTCTTCGCGAGATCGAGCGGATCAGGCTGGAATCCTACCGCAGATAGTTCACGAGGCTCATCTCGGAGAGGATCGAGGTAACCTTGTAGCTCGCCTGCAACTGCGTCTGCAGGCTCAGCAGCTTGGCCGCGACCTCCTCGGTCGAGACGGTGTCGACGCCGTCGAGAGAGGCCTCCAGGGTCACCTTGGTGGTGTTCGCCACCGCCTTCGCATTGGCCATGCTGCTGGCCGCAAGGCCGAAATCGGTGCCGAGCTGCTCCAGGCTCTGCTGGTTCTCGCCCGCGGTGAGCAGGCTGGACGCCCGGTTGGACACCGCCTCGTAGCGCGCCGTATCGACGGTTCCGGTCCCGCTGGTGAAGCTCTCGGCGGCCATCGCGGCGATGCCGGCCAGCGTCCGGCGGATCGCCTCCTCGTTGGCCTGGGCACCGATGGCCACCGTCCGGCTGGTGCCGGCCTGCACGGTCGCCGTCGCCCGCGGGTCGGCGGCGGTGTCGCCCTTATACCAGATCACGGTCTTGGCGCTCGCGGTCTCGGCGTAGCCGTTGCCGTCTGCCGCGACGCGCCGCGGGCTCAGGCCCGCCACGGGGGATCCTTCGAAGAAGTTGAGCGAGGCGCGGGCCGTCGAACTCGCCGAGAGCTCGGTGTTGGCGGCCGAGGTCAGGGCGTTCTGGAGCGCCCGCGACAAATTCGCGGTGGTGTCGTCCGGAGTGGCGCCGAGGGCGAAGGTCGTCGTCGAGGTGGAAGCCGCCGTCTCTGCGGCGGTCAGGGTGATCGTCCGGGTCGTGCCGTCGTGCAGGCCGAGCTTGAGCGTGATGGAGTCGCCGGCCGCAATCCCGTTCCCGACCGTGAAAACGGTCGAGGCGGCCTGTCCGTTGGTGAAGGCGGCCGTCACGCCGGGAGGATTCGCGCTCTGCACGCTGGCGATGTCGGCGCCGCCGAGCGCCCGCTTCAGGTTCGCGGCCGTGTCCGCTGCGGTGGTGCCGATGGCGAAGGCCCCCGCCGCGTTCCCGGCTTCGCCCGCGCGGGCCGTCAGGTCGAGGGTCTTCTGGCTGCCATCTTCGAGCTGCACGACGACCCGCACCTGGGCGCCGTCTGCAGGCTGCTGCGCGAAGTTGAGTGTGACATCCGGCTTCGCCCCTGCAAAGAAGCTGGCACCGAGCGCCGCGGTGTTCGAGCTCGACGCGGCCATCAGAGTGAAGCCGAAATTCGCCCGTGCCTCCGGGTTGGAATCCTCCGACAGGCTGACCGTCCGGGTGCCAGTGCCCTGGATCAGGCGTCCGTTGCCCGAGGGGCCGAGATCGGCCTTCTTCTGCTCGGCGATCAGCGCCTTGAGCCCGTCAAGACCCTCCGCCGGAATGCCGTTCATGATGGCCTCTTGGGAGACGACCGGTTGCGTCTCGGTGGCCCGTCCCGAGAAGACGTAGACCCCGGCCGCCTGCTGGTTCAGGGCATCGACGGCCGCCGCGAGGTTGTTGGCGGCGAGCTGCACGGTGGTGGCCGGCAGCGCCTCGTTGCGGGAGGCGACGTTGCCACTGAGACTGGAGCGGGTGTTGTCGGAGAGCGCCTTGAGCTGGGTCAGGCTGGCGCTCGTGAGCTTCACCCGGGTCTCGGCCGAGGTGATCGCCGCGAGGTAGCCGTCCTGGGCGCTGATTGCCGCATGGGCGCTGAGACTCGTCGTGCGCGCCACGCCGAGGCCGCCGTAGGTCTCGGCGGTGCGCCCCGTCGAGAGCTGCTGGGCCAGCCCGTCGAGCTGGTTCTTCATGCCGACGAGGCTCGCCGACTGGCGGTCGAAGCGGTAGGTGCCGGCGGCGAAGGCGGAAATGGTCATCGGCGGCTCCGCTAGATCCTGAGCAGGGTGTCGATCATGTCGCGCGCGGCGGTGAGCACGCGGGCATTGGCCGCGTAGGCCTGCTGAAGCGCGATCAGGTTCGACATCTCCTCGTCGATGTTGACGCCCGAGGCCGAGGCGAAGCGCCCCTGGGCCGTCGAGAGGGCGATACTCTGGCCCTCGTCGAGATCCTGCGCCGCCGCCGCCGCGGCGCCCTGCACCGAGATGACGCCCTGGACGAAGTCGGCGACGCTGGAGCGCGTCGGCGCGTCGATGCCGCTGATGCCGCTCGACGAGGAGAACAGGCGCTGCGTGCTCGTCAGCGCGGTGTACATGGCCTGGGGCCGCGTTCCGTCGCCGGCGCTCGATCCGGGGCCCGTGCCGGTGATCCCGACGAGGCTGCCGGCGCTGCCGACCACCGCCGGGTTCACGGCGATCCGCTGCGCGAAGCCGGTGAGCTGCGAGCCGCCGTCGAAGGAGCCGGTGTAGAGCGCGGCGGACGCACCGTCGACGAAGAGCGGAAGCTGCGTGGCGGCCCCCTTGATGTCCCCCGCCGAGGTGACCTGCGTCACGCTTGCGCTCGCCGCGATCAGGGAGGCGCCGCCGGTCGAGAGGATCCGCATCGCCCCGGCTGCGCCGCCCGGCGCGCTCGATACGGTGTAACCCCCGCCCAGGGCGGCGGCGATCGCGTTGCGGACCGAGGCGGGGTCACGGCCCGCGCCGGGCTGCGGGATCGTGAAGGGAATGATCGTGGCGTTCGCGTCCTCGGTGCTCCCGGCGGGAACGGCCGGCGGCGGCGCCTGGTAGGACGGCATCAGGATCAGGTTGCGCTGCGTCCCGCTCCCGTCCTGCACCGTCAGGGTGATGGCGTTGCCGGCCGAGAGGCCGGTGAGGTCGATATCGAAGCCGCCCTGGGTGCCGTCGGTGGGAACGGTGCCGGTGGCAACACGGTCGGACATCGCTCGCGACAGGCCCGCGGCGAGGTCGTCGAGCTGGCGCTGCGCCTGCGGCAGCGCATTGTCGCGCAGTTCGATCGCCGCGGCGATCGAGCCGGAACGGATCGCTCCCGAGGCGAGCAGATCGATCTTGCCGCCGCCGGGCGTCGTCGCGACGATGGTGCCGACGCCGCTGCGCGACGGGTCGCTGTCGTAGAGGGCGTTGGCCGAGAGGGTGCCGCGGGCATCGAAGCTGAGCGTGGCGGCATCCGAGCGGTCGAGCAGGGTGACGCCCGAGCCCGTCAGCACGCTCACGCTGCCGTCGCTCTGGGTGACGGCGTTGATGTCGATCAGGCCCGACAGGGTGGTGAGCGCCTGGTCGCGCTGGTCTTCCAGCTCCGGGCGGCTCGGATCGCCGGCCGAGGTCGCGACGATGCGGGTGTTGAGCTTGGCCAGTTGCGCGAGCAGGTCGCTCGCCTTGCTGGTGTCGATGCCGAGTTGCGTCTCCAGCCCCGAACGCAGGGCCTGGACCCCGTTGGCGGCGCTGCCGATGCGGCTGGCGATGTCGTTGGCCGCGCTGAGCACCGTCGCCCGCGCGGCCGTCGAGGTCGGGTTGGCGGCGAGCGTCTGCAGCGAGAGCGTGAAGCGGTTGAACACGCCGTCGAGCGCGGAAGCGTCGCCGGGCCGACCGTAGAGCGTGTCGAGTTGGGTGCGGGTCTTGGACATCAGCGAGGTGTAGGCCGCGCCCGACGTCTCGGAGCGGAGCTGCTTGAGCGCCGCGGCGTCGAGGGCACGCCCGATCGTGCCGGTGGCGACGCCCGCATTGCCCAGGCCCGAGCTGACGGGCGAGAGCGTGCGCCGGACATAGCCCGCCGTGCCGACATTGGCGATGTTCTGCGAGACGACCCCGATCTGGGCCTGCGTGACCCGCAGGCCGGCGGTCGCCGTGCTGAACGCATCGAGGGCCAAGGCGTCTCTCCTCGCTCAGGAGCCAGTCAGCGGATGACGTTCAGGAGGTCGGAGATCATCGTCTGCGCCGTGGACATCACCCGGGTGTTGGCAGAGTAGGCCTGTTGGGTAACGATCATCTTTGAGAATTCCGCAGCAATGTCCGTATTCGACTGTTCGAGGTTGGCCCCGACCACGGTCGAGTCCTTGAGGCCGCTGATCGCCTCACCGGAGGCGACGGTCTGCTGGTAGTTGCCCAGCGAATCCGGCTTGAGCCCGTCGGGGTTGACGAACTGCGCCACCTCGATCCGGGCCAGCCCGATCACCGAGCCGTTCGAGTACTTGCCGCTGATGATGCCGTTCTCGCCGACCTCGACGGAGTTCAGGGAGCCCGAGGCGTAGCCGTTCTGCTTGAGGTCGTTGGTCGTCACCGCGCCGGAGGCGGCGGCGTATTGCGTCAGGCCGCCGCTGAGATCGAGGCCGACCGTGCCGACATTGACGCCGTCGACGGTCAGGTTGCTGATCGGAACCGTACCCCCGGTCGGAGCCGTCATCTGACCGCTGGCGCTGAAGGTGAAGGCCTGGCCGATATTGGTCCAGCTCGTCTGGTTGCCGGTGACGCTGGTCTTGTCGGCGGTGAACAGGTTCCAGGTGTCGCTCGTGCCGGTCGCCGTGTCGGCGGCGGCCACCTTCGCCCACCGGCTCTGCACGCTCACGGGCGCGCCGGAGGCGGTGTAGACGGTCAGCGCCGGGCCGGCGATGCTGTTGTCGATCAGGCTCTGCGCGTTGGCCTGAGAGACGCTGCCGCCGGTCCTGCCGTTGGTCGGCGTCACCCGCGCATCGGAGCCGTCGCTGAAGGTGGAGAGCAGGCCGTTGGTCGAGGCGACGTTGGTGGTGGCGGGTGTCTTTGGCAGGTTGGCCGAGTAGGTGATCGTCGTCGTCGGCTTGGCCGGGATGATCGCGTTGGAGATCCGGATCGGCCCGGTGCCGTTGGTCTGGCCGGTGACCGGGTCGAGGCTCGCGCCGACGAGATAGGCGCCCGCCCCGTTGACGAGGTAGCCGTCCTTGTCCGCGGCAAAATCACCGCGGCGGGTATAGAGATTGGCGGTGGAGAAGCTCTCGCCGCCGCCCGCGTCGGTGGTCTTCTTGCGCACCACGAAGAAGCCCTGACCGTCGAGCGCCATGTTGGTCGAGACGCCGGTCGAGACCTTGTTGCCCTGGATCGAGTTGGTGAGCTCCGAGAAGGCGGCGACCGAACCCGCGGTCTGGTTCTTGGTGCTGCTGCTGTCGACGAGCATGTCGACGAAGCCCGTATCGATGCGCTTGTAGCCGGTCGTCTGCGAGTTCGCGATGTTGCCGGAGATGTTGCTCAGCGAGAAGGATTGCGCCTTCAGGCCCGAGACCGCGGTCTGCAGCGCGGAAAAGACGTCCATGGCTTTGGCTCGCTCCCTAAGGCCGCACGGGCGGTCGATGTGAGAGCGCAAGCGCTATGCCAGGTCTAAGTCATTGATCGCGTTGGGTTGGCGTCGCGCGATCTCGGCAGATTCGGACCATCTGGGGGGCCTAGGCGGCAGTTTCTGCCCAGTTCAGCCGTGTTTACGGCCCGTTATCGCGGCGGCCGTTAGGATGGAGGCTGAGCTTTCGCGTCGGACGGCATCCATGAAGAACAAGAGGACGAGTCTCGTCCACCTGATCTACTTCTCGCGCCTGACCATCTCGAACGAGCCGGCTCTGCGCGCGAAGCAGATCGGCGACATCACGCGGCAGGCTCAGAAGAAGAACGAGTTCGCGGTGATCACGAGCTTCC
>JAGTAM010000116.1 GCA_023422485.1 Pseudomonadota bacterium
CCCCCCCCCCGGGGGGGCCCGGCCGCCCCGCCCGCCACCCATGACAGACAAGTCGGAACCGGGCGGATGCTGCGCTTCTCGAAAACCAAGATCGTCGCGACGCTCGCCGTCATCCTGATCGGCCTGAGTCTGGCGGTGCCCAGCTTCATCCCGGCCGACAGCCGCAAGGCCTTCATGGCCTCCCTGCCATCGTGGTTCCCGAGCTGGATCATCCCGCAGCGGGCGATCGTGCTCGGGCTCGACCTCCAGGGCGGCTCGCAGATCCTGCTCGAGATCGACCAGCCCGACCTCGTCCGCTCGATGGTCACGGGCCTGCGCGACGACGTACGCCGCATCCTGCGCGAGGCCTCCGTCTCGCCCGAGGGCGGCATTCGCGTGATCAACCGCGGCGTCGAACTGCGCATCCCCGATGCGGCGGCCCGCGCCAAGGTGTTGCCGAAGCTGCGCGAACTCGCCCAGCCGATCAACAATCCGTTGGCCGCCGGCGGTCAGACGCTCTCGGTCAACGAGGCCGAGAACGGCACGATCCAGCTCGTCCTGACGGATGCCGGCATCAACGACCGCACCCGTCGCGCGGTCAGCCAGGCGATCGAGGTCGTGCGCAAGCGCATCGATTTCGGCGGCACCAAGGAGCCGTCGATCCAGCAGCAGGGCGCCGACCGCATCCTCGTCCAAGTGCCGGGCCTGCAGAACCCGCAGGAGCTGGAGGACCAGCTCGGCAAGACCGCCAAGCTCGAATTCCGCATGCTGGCCGATTCGCCCTCGGGCGACGTCGACATGCTGCCCTCGAAGGATGAGGGCGGCGCCAAGGTGCCGGTCGAGCGCCGCGTCATGGCCGACGGCAGCGACCTCACCGACGCCCAGCCCGCCTTCGACCCGCAGACCCACGAGCCGATGGTGAGCTTCAAGTTCAACCTGCGCGGGGCGCAACGCTTCGGTCAGGCGACCTCGGAGAATGTCGGCCGCCGAATGGCGATCGTGCTCGACGGGGTGATCCAGTCGGCCCCTGTGATCCGCTCGGCGATCACCGGCGGCTCGGGCCAGATCACCGGCAACTTCACCGTCAAGGACGCCAACGACCTCTCGGTGCTGCTGCGGGCGGGCGCGCTGCCGGCCAAGCTCACCGTGGTCGAGCGCCGCGTCGTCGGCCCCGGTCTCGGCCGCGACTCGATCGAGGCCGGCAAGATGGCGACCCTGGTCGCCGCCGGGCTCGTCATCGCCTTCATGTTCGCGACCTACGGCACCTTCGGCTTCATCGCCAACATCGCGCTCATCGTCCACGTGGGCCTGATCCTCGGCCTGATGTCGGTGCTGGAGGCGACGATGACGCTGCCCGGCATCGCCGGCATCGTCCTCACCATCGGCACGGCGGTGGATTCCAACGTGCTGATCTACGAGCGCATGCGCGAGGAATCGCGTGCCGGCCGCTCCCTGGTCTCGGCGCTCCAGGCCGGCTTCGACCGGGCGTTCGCCACCATCATCGACTCGAACTCGACCATGGCGATCGCCGCCCTGCTTCTGTTCTTCATGGGCTCGGGCCCGGTGAAGGGCTTCGCCGTGGTGTTCATCCTCGGCATCCTCACCACCGTCATCACCGCCGTGACCCTGACGCGCATGATGATCGCGGTGTGGTACAACTGGTTCCGGCCCAAGGCCCTGCCGTTCTGATCGAACCCCGCTCGGGGACCTGAGGCGGCCCGCACCGAGTGGGCCGCGATACCGCTTCGTAAGGCTCAAGGCGCCGCGCGCCGGCCTTCATGATCCGAGACCGACCATGCGCCTGCTCCGCCTCTGGCCCGACGAATCGCATTTCGACTTCATGCGGTTCCGGCGCGTCACCTTCCCGCTCTCGGCGGTGATGTCGGTCGTGACGCTGGTGCTGTTCATCACCGTCGGGCTCAATTACGGCATCGACTTCAAGGGCGGCACCCTGGTCGAGCTTCAGGCCAAGCCCGGCCACACGGCGGACGTCGCCGAGATCCGCCACACCGCCAACGGCTTCGGCTTCGGCGAGACCGAGGTGCAGGAGCTCGGCGGCCAGGGGCAGGTGCTGGTGCGCTTCCCGCTCCAGCCCGGCGAGCAGGGCCAGACCGCGGTGATGCAGAAGGCGCACGCCGCCTTCGACGCCGGCTACGATTTCCGCCGCACCGAGACCGTGGGTCCGCGCGTCTCGGGCGAGCTGGTGCAGTCCGGCACGATCGGCGTCGTGCTCTCGGTGCTCGCCGTGCTGCTCTACCTGTGGTTCCGCTTCGAGCGGGAGCTGGCGCTGGGCGCCATCGTCGGCACCCTGCACGACATCGTGCTGACGGTGGGCGTGTTCATCATCTCCCGCATCGAGTTCAACATGACCTCGATCGCGGCGATCCTCACCATCGTCGGCTACTCGCTCAACGAAACCGTGGTGGTGTTCGACCGGACCCGCGAGCTGATGCGGCGCTACAAGACCATTCCCGTGGTCGAGTTGCTCAACCTCTCGATCAACTCCACCATGTCGCGCACGGTGATGACCTCGCTCTCCACCACCCTGTCGCTCGTGGCGCTGGTGCTGTTCGGCGGCGAGGCGATCAAGGGATTCGCCGTGGTGATGCTCTGCGGCGTGGTGATCTGCACCTATTCGGCGATCTTCGTCTCGACGCCGGCGCTGATCTATATCGGCTTGCGCCTGTCGGGCTCGAAGGCGTCGCAGCAGGCGGGCCTGCCGCAGGCGGCCGAGTAAGTGCCTCTCGCCAGACGCCCGCGGCACCGTCGCAGCCGGCGAAAAGCGATCGGCGAAAAGCGGTCGGCGCCTGCGCGTCCGACATCGTCCGGTACGGGCTGAGGAGAGACGCGGCGTGAGCGAGGGACGGGTCCCGGGTCAGATCCACGACGGCTTCCTGCCGGGCCGGCACGGCATCGACGCCTACGGCAACGGCGGCTTCCGCTTCGGGCAGATGTCCCATCGCGGCTCGATCCTGCTCCTGCCCTCGGGCGTGCGCGCCTGGGATGTGAGCGAACCCGGCGCCATCGACGGGCCGAGCCTCGCCCCCATCCTCGCCGAGGCCGAGGGGATCGAGTTGCTGCTGATCGGCACGGGCGCCGACATCGTCTTCCTGCCCGATTCCCTGCGCCAGCGCCTCAAGGCCGCAGGCATCGGCCTCGACACCATGCAGACGGGGGCGGCGGCACGCACCTACAACATCCTGATGGCCGAGAACCGCAAGGTCGCGGCCGCGCTGATCGCCGTCACCTGACTTTCGAACGCCGCATGAGCCCCGCTCCATGACGCGCCCCGAGACCCGAACCGAGACCAACCCGGAGGCCGGCCATGACGGGCTCGCCTTCGCCTTCCGGCACTGCGAGGAGCTGGTGCGCGAGGGCGACCCGGACCGCTACTTCGCGGCCCTGTTCGCGCCCGCCGCGTTCCGCCCGCACCTGTTCGCGCTCGCCGCCTTCAGCCTGACCATCGCCCGTATCCGCGAGGCCGCCTCGAACCCGATGGCCGGCGAGATCCGCCTGCAATGGTGGCGCGACGCGCTCCAGGGCGAGGCGCGGGGCGACGTGCGGGCCAACCCCGTCGCGGCGGCGCTGGAGGACGCCATCGTCACGCGCCGCCTCGGGCGCCAGCCCTTCGTCGACCTGATCGATGCCCGCGTCTTCGACCTCTACGACGACCCGATGCCGCGGGTGAACGATCTGGAGGGTTATTGCGGCGAGACCGCCTCGGCGCTGATCCGCCTTTCCGGCCTCGTGCTCGCGGAAGGGGCCGAACCCGGCGGCGCGGCGGCGGCCGGGCATGCCGGCGTCGCCTACGGCATCACCGGCCTGTTGCGGGCCCTGCCCTGGCACGCGCGCCAGGGGCAGGTCTACCTGCCCGGCGACCTGCTGCGCCAGAACGGCGTCACCCGCGAGGACATCGTCTCGGGCCGCGGCGGACCGGGCCTGGTGCGCACCTGCGCCGAATTGCGGGCGCTGGCGCGGCGTCACCTCGCCGCCTGCGAGGCGGCCCGCGCCACCATCGCCCCGGCGGCCCGGCCCGCCTTCCTGCCGACGGCGCTGGTCGAGCCGTATCTCGCGGCGAAGGAGCGCCCCGGCTACGATCCGCTCAACAGCGTAATCGAGATTGCCCGCTGGCGCCGCCTGTGGCGGCTGTGGCGGGCGGCGCGCACGGGGCGGTGAGAGGAGACGGCGATGCCGTGAAGCGAAGACAACGCCGACCGTACCGCCGTCGCGGAGTTCCGGCGTAAGCTCGCTGCGGGCGAGGTGGAAGGGGTTCCAGCTTCCGTCGTGGAGCGTCTTCTGTCCGGCGAGAACCGTGTCCGTGTCTGGCGCGAACACCGCGGCTTGAGCGAGACCGCGCTCGCGAAGCAAGCCGGTCTCGCGCAGGCTTACCTGTCGCAGATCGAGACGGGCGCGCGGGGAGGCACCATCGAAACGGATGGCAAGCTTGCAGGGGTTCTCGGCGTTTCCCTGGACGATCTCGCGGGCTGATCCCCCGTCAGTCTCGGTGGCCAACGTCGCCGGCCACCGAGCAGCGCCTCAGCGCGCCTTCTTCGTCAGCTTCTGCGCGATCTCGAACATCTCCTCCGGCGCGTAGTCGGGGGCGAAGGCCGAGGGGACGCCGGTGAGCTGGTGGATCTTGCCGCCATCGGGCATGCCCTCCACCACTTCAAGCTCACCCGGCGGATCGCCGGGCAGCGCGTGCTCGCCGCTGTTCCAGATCCCGGCGATGTCGCGGTAATCGTTCGGGCTCCAGGTGTAGAGCCGACGGTGCGAGCCCTCCTGCAGGTACTTCTGGCACTCCGGGATCTTGTCGAGGTTGATGTTCGGCGTCGGCAGGAACTTGTCGAGATCGACGCCGGTGATCTGCTTCAGCGCCAGCGCGTAGGCGTGGGCGTGGACCGAGCCGCGCACCAGCAGGTAGCCGCAGACCTCGCGGCCGGTCGGGTCGGACAGGGTCTCGTAGACCCGCAGTTTGTGCAGCCGCGCGCCGCATTCGAGGTGGAAGTTGTGCAGGAGATCGACGACGACGTTGCCCGTCGAGGTGATGAAATCGTTGTTCCAGGACGCGCCGTTGCTGTTGATCGGCGCCGCGCCGCCGCCGTTCGAGAGGAAAGCCGCAGCGAGGCGAATGTCCTTCATGTCCTCGAAGGGCGCGCCCGAGATGTCGCCCCCGTCCGTCTCGTCGCCGTCGTTGTCGGGCCCGTTGTTGAGCATGGCGACGCCGTTGCTCACGAGCTCGACATGGCCGAGTTCCTCCGCCGTGATGCTGGAAACCAGGCTGTAGAACGGCTTGAGCTTGTCCTTGCTGCGGAAATTGAAGCTCTGGAACATGTAGTTCCCGAGCGTGGACATCTCGCCGTACTTGCCGCCGAGCAGTTCCTGCAGCGCGGCGGCCGCGTTCGGATCCCTGCGTTTGGGGGCGGGAAGCTCGGCCTGTAGCTTGTCGACGCGCATGAACA
>JAGTAM010000194.1 GCA_023422485.1 Pseudomonadota bacterium
AGGGCTCGGGCTGCGACACCTCCGGCGCCTCGGTGACGCGCACCGTGAGGTTGCCGTGGGTCACCGCCACCGTGGAGATCGTCACGTTGCGCCCGATCACCACGGTGCCGGTGCGCTGGTCGACGACGACGCGGGCCGGGGTGTCGGGCTGGATCGTCAGGTCGCCGATCTGCGCCACGAGCCGGGTCTGGGCCATCTGGCGGGAGCGCATCACCACCACGGCGCGCTGGTCGCGGGCGCTGGCGATGCGCCGGCCGAAGGCGCCCATCGACCACGCGTTGATCGCATCCGAGATCTGGGTCGCGGTCTTGAAGTCGGGGTTCTTCAGCTCGAACACGAGTTCGGGCAGGTCGCGGAAGGTGCCGGGCACCTCGCGCTCGATCAGGGCGCCGTTGGGGATGCGGCCGGCGGTCGGAACCCCTTGCGTCAGCTGCTCCGCCTGGCCCTGCACCGAGAAGCCGGAGACGGCGAGCGGCCCCTGCGCCGCCGCGTAGACGAGGCCGTCGCCGCCGGTCAGCGGCGTCATCAGCAGCGTGCCGCCGCGCAGCGAGGTGGCGTCGCCCATCGAGGTCACGGTGACGTCGATGCGCGAGCCGGTGCCGGTATAGGGCGGCAGGTCGGCGGTCACCATCACGGCGGCGATGTTGCGGGTGCGCAGGCGCGCGTCGCGCACATTGATGCCGAGCCGGTCGAGCAGCGATTGCAGCGACTGCTCGGTGAACTGCGCGTTGCGCAGGGTGTCGCCGGTCCCCTGCAGGCCGGTGACGAGGCCGTAGCCGAAGATCTGGTTGTCGCGCACGCCCTTGAGCGTGGCGATGTCCTTGATGCGGGTGCCCGCCGCGAAGACCGGGCCGGTCATGACGGCAAAGCCCAGGCCGGTGAGCAGGCCAAGCAGGACGGCGAGGAGCAGGCGGCGGATCATTGCGCGCCGATCCGGATGCGGCCGTCGGCCATCACCGTGCCGAGGATGATGCGGTTGGTGTCGGTGTTGCGCACGCGGATCGTCTCGCCGAGGCCGCCGTTCTGGAGCGGTGCGCCGATGGCGGTGATGACGAGGCCGTTCTCCTCGAAGATCATCTGCGTCGGCGCGCCCCGGCTGACGAGGCGGGGATCGTCCACGGCGTTGACCGGCACCGGCTCGCCCGGCAGCAGCATCCGCCGGGCGGTACGGCCGGCGATCGCGGCGGAGGCGTCGATGACGGCCGTGCGTGCCCGGTAGGTCGCGGGATAGGCCTGCATCCGCAGCATCGATTCCTTGATCGTGTCGCCGGGATAGATCGTGACCGTGGGCACCGGCAGCATGAGCTCGGCATTCGCCATGCCCTCGGCGGCGCGCGCCGGTGCGGCGAGGACCGGGCCGGCAGCGAGGGCGGCGAGCACGAGGCCGCGGACGAAGGTCTTGCGGAGCATGGGGGATCGCGCCGGAGGAGAGGAGCGGAAGGGGCGGGGACGCCGACGGGTCAGCGGATGCCCTTGGAGACCGTGCCGGCCATCTCGGCGGCGGCCTGGATCACCTTCGAGTTCATCTCGAAGGCGCGCTGGGCCGTGATCAGGCTGGTGATCTCCTTGACCGGATCGACGTTGGAGCCTTCGAGGTAGCCCTGCTGCAGCCGGCCGTAGCTGACGTCGCCGGGATTGCCGACGACCGGCGCGCCGGAGGCCGGGGTCTCGCGGTAGAGTCCGTTGCCGAGCGGTTCGAGACCGGATTCGTTGGCGAAGTTGGCAAGCGTCAACTGGCCGATGTTCTGCGGCGCCACCTGCCCGTCGATCTTGGCGAAGACCTGACCCGATTCGTTGATTGTGACCTGGGTGGTGTTGGCTGGGATCAGGATCGCCGGATCGACGGCGTAGCCTTCCATGGTCACGAGCTGGCCGGCGTTGTTCTTGTTGAACGAGCCGGCGCGGGTGTAGTTGATCTCGCCGGCCGGGCTGGTGATCTGAAAGTAGCCGCGCCCGTTCACCGCCAGATCGAGCTGGTTGCCGGTATTGGCGAGCGACCCTTGCCGGTGCAGGTTGCGGATCGCGGCCGCCCGCACGCCGAGGCCGAGCATCGCGCCCTCCGGCACCGCCTCCTGGCCCGCTTGGTTCGGCACGCCCTGCTGCCGCTCGGCCTGATAGAGCAGGTCGGTGAACTCGGCCCGCGCGCCCTTGAACCCGGTGGTGTTCAGGTTGGCGATGTTGTTGGCGATGACTTCGAGGTTGAGCTGCTGGGCGGACATGCCCGTGGCGGCGATGGCGAGCGCGCGCATGGCGAGGATTCCTTGAAGGGGTCGATCAGATCGGCATGCGGCTGAGTTCGAGGTAGGCGGCGACGACCTTGTCGCGGATCGCCACCACGGTCTGGAGGCTCTGCTCGGCGGACATCACCGCCTCGACCACCTGCTGGGCGGTGGCCTTGCCCTGGATGCCGGAGATTGCCGTGGCTTCGCCGGTGCGGATCGCGTGACGGGCGCTGGCCGCGACCTGGGCCATCACGTCGCCGAAATCGGTAGGCGCGCTCGCGGCGGGCCCGGCGATGCCGGAGAGGGCGGCCGGGCTGAACGCGGCCTTCTGGGTCGGCGCCGTCTCGGCAAACGAGGTGCCCGCGACCTTGTCGAAGGCGGCGAGCGAGGTGAGGGCTTCGATCATCGCGAGCGGCTCTTCAGGACTTCAGGAGATCGATGACGCTGGCGACCATGGCCCGGGCCTGTTTGATGACCTGGAGGTTCGCCTCGTAGGAGCGGTTGGCCTCGCGCATGTCGGCCATCTCGACGAGCATGTTCACGTTGGGCAGCTTGACGTTGCCGCTCTCGTCCGCCGCCGGATTGGCCGGGTCGTGCTCGGTGCGGAACGGGGCGGTGTCGGTGCCGATCTCGCGCAGACGCACCGAGGCGAGCCCCGCCGCCCGGTCGAGTTCGGCCCGGAAGGTCACCGTCTTGCGGGCATAGGGCTCGGCCCCCGGCGTCGAACCGGTGGATTGCGCGTTGGCGAGGTTCTCCGAGACGACCCGCATGCGCAGCGATTGCGCTTCGAGGCCGGCGCTGGCGAGCCGCGAGGCCGAGAGCAGGGGATCGATCATGACCCGCTCCGCACCGCGGCCATCAGCATCCGGTGGAACGACTTCACCACCGCCGTATCGAGGGTGTGCTCGCGGGAGACGGTGCCGGCCTTGAGCATCTCCTGCTCCAGGCTGACCGCGCTCGACGATTCGAGCACTTCCCAGTTCCCCGTGGACGCGCCTTCGCGCACGGGGATCCGGTTCCCCTGCGCTTCGAGATGGGCGCCGCTCGTCGAGGACATCTCGAGCCCGGTCCGCGCGAGAACCTGGGCGAAGGGGACCACGTCCCGCGCCTTGTAGCCGGGAGTGTTCGCGTTCGCGACGTTGCCGGCGATGGTGGCCTGCCGCGTCGCGAGGTAGCGCGCGTGCTGCGAGGCGAGATCGAACAGGTAGACGCCGGTTGTCATGGCAACGCCCCCATCCCAAGGGCCTCCGGAGAAAGACGGGACGCGGGACATGCCCGGACGGTGGACCCCGCGTCGGATGGGAGGTTTAGGTAGGCAATCTTGCACGAGGCTGGCTCGAGCCTTGACAGGCACGGTCCTCGCGGTAGCGCCTGCGGGTGATGGACCAGATCAATGAGCGGGCCGGTGCGGCGGTCTTCGAAGTGGATGACGGCGCCGGGAGCGCGGCCACGCTTCTGCCGGCCCCGGCCCGCTATGCCGGCGGCGCCGGGCCGGGGGGAGGCGAGGGGCTGCACCGCATCAGCCCCAACAACCGCTTCTCGCGGGTGGGATTGAGTTTTTCCGATCTCTCTCCCGGTATCTGGGCCTGCCTGCAATTCGGCCTCGCCTTCGAGGAGGGTGAGGAGGCGGCGCTCGCCGTCGATGCGATTGCCGTCGGCTTCGATTTCCTGGCGGCGGACGGCTCCAGCCTCGACCTCGACCACGTGCCGGGGCTCGCCCGCAGCCTGCTCGACCCGCAGGTCGCCTGGATCCCGGGGCCGTCGCTCGTCGATGCCGAACCCTTCCGGATCGCCTTCCGCGTTCCCGATCAGGCGAGCGGCGTCAGCGTCACCCTGCGCTCGTGGCGGAACAGCCGCGACGTCATCCTCGCCGGACCGGTGCTGCGTCCCGGTCCGCTCGATCACGGGCCGAGGCCGCGTCGGCGCCCGTTGGCCGGCGAGGGTATGAAGCTCTCCTACGCCCTGGCCGAGGAAATCGCCCTGGTGCTGCGTGGGCAGATCTACGCGGCGCGCGCCGACGAGCATGCCGCCCGCGTGCGGCTCCTCTACCGGGACCGGGCGGGCAGCGAGATCGCGCCGCCCTACGCCGACGCGGTCTCCGTGCCGGGGCTCGGCGCGGTCATCAACCTCTCGGCCCAGCCGCAGGCCCGTCGTTTCACCCTGGCTCTGCGCCCGCCGCCCGGTGCCGCCGCGGTCGAGCTGGATTTCGGCGTCTGGGAGGACGCGCCGGAGGCAGCCGACGCCGAACTGATCGGTGTGCCCGAACTGGCGCTCGAGGACGATTTCCGCCTTGAGAGCCTGTGCGACGACGACCTTCTTGATGCACCGGCCTTCCTTGCCCGCCTCGCCGACCGGCTCGGCCTGCCCGAGGGGGTGCCCGCCGCGTGGCTGGCGAGCCACGGCGCGGAGGCCGTGCCGATCCTCGCCCGAGCCCGCGCGCTGCGCGACGGACCGGACCGGAGCGCGCGCATCGAGGGCGACGGGGTGATCCTGAGCCTTGCCGGCCTGCCCGACTGGACCCTGCCCGCGGCGCCGGAGTGGAGCGAGGACCCGTTTCGCTCGGTGGCGTGGCGCCTCGCCTACCAATCCCTGTCCTGGCTGCTGCCGCTCGCCGCGCGTCCGGGCGGCGGGGTCCGCGCCCGCAGCCTCGCCGCGGCTTGGTCGCGGGCCAATCCCTGGGGCCAGCCGGCGGACGCGTTGAGTCTGCACCCGGCGGCGCTCGCGCCCCGCGGCGGCGTGCTCGCGCGCCTGATCGCGG
>JAGTAM010000216.1 GCA_023422485.1 Pseudomonadota bacterium
GGCTGGAGCGGCTCCTGCTCGAACTCGGCATCCCGCATCCCCCCGTATCGGTCGAGGCTGTCCCTCGCGCGGAGGGCTGGCTGCGCAAGCGCGTCGGCGGGTCCGGCGGTGGCCACATCCGCCCCGCGTCCGAAGGCGCCCCGCCGAAGGGGAGCTATTTGCAGAAGCGCGCCGCCGGTCGGCCGGTCTCGGTCGGCTTTCTGGCCGACGGCCGCGCCTGCGAGATCCTCGGCTTCACCGAGCAATGGACGGCGCCGTCAAGGAGCGCTCCATTCCGCTACGGCGGCGTGGTTATCCCGGCCACCCTCGATCCTGCCATCGCCACGGGGATGGCCGAGGCTGCCCGCGACATCGTTCGTGCCACCGGCCTGCGCGGGATCGCCAACGCCGATTGTCTCGTCGAGGGGGGCGGCTGGTGGCTGCTGGAGATCAATCCCCGGCCGGGTGCGACGCTCGACCTGCTCGACCGGCGGCGGACGCCGCTCCTCCGGCGTCACATCGAGGCTTGCACCGGGCGCCTCGGAGAGCCGGAAACTGCGCCGGCCAACGCCGTCGCCCAGGAGATCCTCTACGCCAGGCGCACGATCCGGGCTGTGCCGGATCTGCGCTGGGCGGAATTCGTGGCCGACCGCCCGAGGCCGGGGAGCCGGATCGCGGCCGGCGCGCCGATCTGCACGGTCGGTGCGGACGGGATGACGGCAGGATCGGCGCGAGAGAGGCTGCGCGAGAGGTGCGCTGCCCTGCGCGCCGTTCTGGAGCAGGAAGGGCGAAAAGATGACTTGGGCAGGACGGCGCCCGAGCGTGAACGCTTTGGTTGCACCCCTTGTTGACGCGCTTGCGGCGGAAGCCGCGGCGTTGCGGCTCGAGGTAGGCCAGGCGTCCGGTGCCCGCCTCATTGATGCGGGAGCGAAAGCGCGCGGCTCCATCGAGGCCGGCCGGCGGCTCGCCGAGATATGCATGGGCGGGCTCGGGCGCGTGTCGCTCGCCCCGCTGGGTCCCGTGCCGTCCTGGCCGTTTTCGATTCAGGTTCACGCTGCCGATCCTGTCCTGGCATGCCTTGCGAGCCAGTACGCGGGCTGGAGCCTGAGCGACAGGGAGGAGGGCGGAAGCTTCTTCGCGCTCGGGTCGGGGCCCGGCCGCGCGGCGGCAGCCGTCGAGGAGCTTTTCGGGCACCTCGACTACCGCGACGCGGCGTCATCGATCGTCTTGGTTCTGGAGAGTGCCGATCCGCCCCCGGCCGCTATCGTCGATAAGGTCGCCCGAGCTGCCGGGATCGCGCCGTTGGCGGTCACCTTCATTTTCGCCCCCACACAAAGCCTCGCCGGCACCACCCAGATCGTCGCGCGAGTGCTCGAGGTCGCGCTGCACAAGGCGCATGAACTCGGCTTCCCGCTCGAGGCCGTGCTGGACGGCATCGGCGTCGCGCCACTGGCACCACCCGCGCCGACAATGCTCGCCGCCATGGGGCGAACCAACGACGCCATCATCTATGGCGGGCGGGTGCAGCTCTTCGTCGAGGCGGACGACCCCGACGCCCGGGATCTCGCCGAAAAGCTGCCGAGCAGCGCTTCGCGGGACCACGGCGCGCCATTCGCCAGCGTATTCGAGCGCGCCGGGGGCGATTTCTATGCCATCGATCCCCATCTCTTCAGCCCCGCCGAGGTGATCGTGACCTCGCTCAAAAGCGGGAAGAGCCATCGCGCCGGGAGGATCGAGCCGGCTTTGGTCGAGGCCTCCTTCACGTGAGCGCCGGGCTGCGGGTCGCGCTCGCGGCCGAGAACGGCGAGTGGCACCGCGACCGGCTCGCTTCGGCCCTCCTCTCGCGCGGCGTCGAGCCGGTGCCGATCTCGCTTGCGGATGTCAGCGTCGTCACCGGGGATGGCGAGCCGCTTCGCGTGCCCGGCTTCGGCCGGGACCTGCCTCACGGATTGCTCATCCGCACCATCTCGGGCGGGACCTTCGAGGCGACGACCCTTCGGCTCGGGATCCTGCACGCGCTGGTGGCGTCCGGGACGGTCGTCTGGAACAGCCCTGCCGCGATCGAGCGGTCGGTGGACAAATCGATGACGAGCCTCCTGCTCGCGCGCGGCGGGGTGCCGACGCCCGAAACCTTCGTGCTATCGAGCCGGGAGGCGGCACGCGATCTCGTCGCGCGGGAGGCGGGACCGCAGAGGCCGCTCGTGCTCAAGCCGCTCTTCGGGTCGCAGGGGGAGGGGCTCCGCCTGATCGCGCGGCCGGACGATCTGCCCGACAGGGACGAGGTCGCCGGCGTCTACTACCTCCAGCGCTACGTTTCCCGGAGGGACGGAAGCTGGCGCGACTACCGGGTCTTCGTCTGCGCCGGCCGCGCGATCGCGGGCATGATCCGCGTGGGTGACGGATGGATCACCAACCTCCGCCGCGGCGGCCGCCCTCGGTCCTGGGCGATACCCGCCGGGGCGGCGCGTCTCGCGGAGGCTGCCGCCGCGCTGACCAGCGTCGACTACACCGGCGTCGACCTCGTGGAAGACGGGGAGGGAGGCTACCTCGTGCTGGAGGTGAACTCGATGACGGCCTGGTCGGGCCTGCAGCAGGTC
>JAGTAM010000306.1 GCA_023422485.1 Pseudomonadota bacterium
ATCTCGCTGCGACACTGCTGCCATCTAGTGCGCCGACGCGCCGCCTCTATGACGGCCACATGACGCTGACATGACAGACCTCGGCGAAGCGGATTTTGACTGAGGATGGGACCGCTTGGAGCGCTTCGGCGTTGTCCCTCCAAGTGCATGCGGGTGCCGCCTCGCGAGAACGGTCCCGATGGGATCGGTCCCCGTGAGAACCGGGATAGCGGCGGACCTGTACGAGAGAAGTCGAGGAGACCGTCAGCGTGACGGAGCCGCATTCAACGCGCGAGCAGGAAATCCTGCTCGATCCGGCCGATCCTCAGGAGGCGGCGTATCTGGCGCTTCACGCCGAGCGGGCGGCGCTCGAGGAAGAACTCACTCGTCAGCAGCAACTGCAGCGCTTCGGCAGCGACGAGCGTGACATCGCATCGGCACGGGCGACGGAATCGTCACTTCTGAAGGATCTCGATCGCGTGCTCACTTTGATTCGCGCCGCCGAGATCCGACGCCAACAGCCGATCGCCCGGCGCTGGCAATAAGCCAGGCCGACAACCGGACTTTCCTCTGCCTCGAGCAGAGGAGACGGTCAGGCGCTGCGGCGGCGATCGCGCTCCTTTTGGCGGAGCTGCAGCAACAGCTCGACCTGCGCATCCGTGATGGGCTGCGCGTCGCAGCGCTCGACATACACGTCGCGCAGACCTTGCCCGATCCGGTCACGGCTCTCGCCATTCAGCGCGGGCATGGCGGCGTCGATGAGCGATCCAGCGGGGTAGTCCGTCACGAGTTGTGCCATGAACCGACGAGGCCAAATCTGAAGGAACCGTATCGCAACTGGCAAGGAGGAGCGATGGTGGCCCAGATTGAAGGAGGATGGTTAACAAAGACTTAGCGCGAACGAGTGTTTCAGGCGTCAAATCGCGGCTGGCCCTGTTGCACGCGCACAGGCTGGCAGACGACAGCCATCGATCCCCCTCTCAACCGGCCGCTCACGGATCGCTGCGGCAGCCGCGGCAATCGCGATGCATGCCCTCAAATGGAATCATCTACTGAGCCTACGCGGCAGGGAATTTTTTTGTGCGCCAGCGCACCTGAGTGACACAACATTCTCTCGCATTCGATCCGAAGCGAGCCAAGAAATCGAACCGCCAAAGGCTTTTAGCCATTCTATCGCCCCCGTAGGATCGTCGCGACGTCCGGGATGAGCGGACAGGCCGACGCCGTTTGCTTCATTGTCGTTGGGCTGCCCGCCCCAATGCGGTACGCAGGCGACAGACGGGCCGGTCTTCTTCAGGGAAGCCGGCCCGTCACGCGTCATCCGACCGGAAATCCCCTCACCGGTGAGCCCTGCGGCTGATCAGGGGTCCGGCTTGTCGCGTTCACCCCCAGCTTTGCCCCCTGACCCTGTTTCGCGCCGACGTTTGGATCGGTGCTGACCTCGCCCGAAGCCGTGCCGCTGCTATGGCCCTGGGGCGTCAGGCGCGATCGGTCCGGCGCTTCGACTTCGTCGGGCTTTCTCCTCTCGGCGATCAGGCACCTCCGGGCAGGAGCCGCGTTCGTTCGCCAACGGCGGCTTGTCAGCACGGCTCGGCCCCGCATCCGCTTGGTCGGATAGCGATCTAGCGAAAGCGCGCGCCGATCGTCTCGTCCGTCCGCCACAGGGTGCAGCATACCTTGAGGGGATCGAGGGGCGAGGAGGTCAGCATGAACACGTCGGGAATGAGCGAGGTGTCCGGAACGGTAATCTCGATATCCTGCGCCGAGATGCCGTGCACCCAGCAACCGATCGAGGTGTGTTCATCCACCGCAATCAAGCCGGCTCCACCGGCCATCGGTGCTTGGTCGAGCCGAAACCCTGCATGATTGGACATCGATGTCCTCGCGTGAGCATCGAAGCGTGGCCTGCACAGAAGAAGATGCCGTTGAGCCGGCGCTTAAATTTCGAACGATCTGCAAATGATAATGTCGGCAGTGGGCGACCCGAATGGAAGACGGAAGTGTCGCCGGTCCGATACGGCGGATTGCATCACGCCTCGCTCAGCTCAAGAACCAGACGACGAACCCGACGGCCACGGCGGCGGCCGCGATCACTCCGTAATAGGTGGGCATGACCCACCTGTTGGCGCCGTGTCCGGTCTGCACCCTGGCGTCCCTCCGGCGACGCGGCCGGGTTTCTTCGTCCCGCGCCAGAGCAACGCGGGACGCATCCAAGGGCATGCCGGCCGCTTCGTCATCGGTACCAAGGGGCGACAGGCCGGGGTCTTGAGCGGGGATCTTATCGCCGGTCCGGCCGGCGTCGATCTCGGCCTTCAACTGCGCAGTCGTCGGCCGCTCCGAAGCGGGCGGTGCCTCCGGCACATGATCAGCGGGCGGCGGCGGTGCCTCGGAACGGAGTGCCATCGATCACTTGTCTCGCTTGCTTTCGATTTCGAAGCCCCCGCCATCCGTCACGACGCTTCGCGCGTTCGTGACCCTCATTGAGCGCCGGCGCCCCCGCTTCCCCCACCGCCGCTGCCTTGCGGAACCGCACGCTCGGGTTGGTTGGCATTGCCGCCGGCCGCGGAGTTTCTGTTGATGCTGCTGGCCCCGGTCGCCCCGCGGGAGATCGTTCGGTCGCGGCCGCGTCCGCCGGTCACGCTGCCGTCGTTCGTGACGATGCCGCGGCTCTTGTGACGCGAACGGGCATCGGCGGGACCGGCCGTGAGGGGCACTAGGCTCGCCGCGGCGAACCCGACGGCGCTTGCGAAGGTCAGGAGCGTCTTCATGTGGCGCCCCAAAAGTTGATCCACAGGGAAACCCGGTTCCGCACTTTTGTATCCAATCGCCGGCGCTGCGTGCCCAATGTTACCGGGCGTGCGTATCGATCGGAGGAAACGGTTGTCCCGATGCCGGATTTACGCTCCGGCGTCGTCCGAGATCGCGGTGGGCGCCGCGTCATTCGACAGCCCCGACCGCGAACACGGCCGCGCAATGACCGAGAACCGCCTGACACTTGATCGCCTTCGGCAATCGCCTCTTCCGGTGCCGGAAGAAGGCAGCAAGGAGCAGCGCGGCACCGTCCTTGTGGTCGGTGGGTCCGTCGAGGTCCCGGGCGCCGTTCTCCTCGCCGGCGTCGCCGCGCTCCGGGCCGGAGCCGGACGCCTCCGGATCGCGACGGTCGAGAGCAGCGCGGCGATCATGGCCGTCGCCGTGCCCGAGGCACGCGTCATCGGGCTGGCGGAGACGGAGGAGGGCGCCATCGATCCGGCGGCGGCGCAAACCCGACTGCCGGCGATGGCCGAGCGCTGCCAGTCGGTGCTGCTCGGGCCGGGCCTGAGCGCCGGCGAGGCCGCGGAAGCTCTCTCCCGCGCCCTTTTGGCAGCCGAACCGAAGGCGGCACTGGTGCTCGATGCAGGAGTGATCGCCGGTCTCGGCCGGCAGGCCGAGGCGGTTCGATCCTGCCGCGGCTGCGCGGTGATCACACCCCATGCCGGTGAGATGGCCCGGCTTCTCGATATCGAGCGCGGCGTCGTCGAGGCGGACGCGTTGGCAGCGGCTCGCAAAACCGCGGATCTTCTCGGATGCGTCGTGATCATGAAGGGCGCAGAGAGCTGGATTGTCGAGCCCGGCGGAGCGGCGTGGCTCTATGACGGCGGCGGCGTGGGGCTCGCCACCTCCGGCTCGGGCGATGTTCTGTCAGGCATCATCGCCGGCCTTCTCGCGCGGGGCGCCGAGACGACGAAAGCGGCCCTCTGGGGGGTCTACCTGCATGGGCAGGCGGGGCGGCGGCTCGCCGAGCGGGTTGGGCCGGTCGGGTTCCTGGCGCGGGAGATCGCCGACGAGGTTCCTGCGATCCTGCGCGAGGTTTGAGACCGGCTCTTCCATCCGAGCGTTGAGGACGGGGAACAGGACCGAAAGTGCGAGGGTTCTGCCCTACCTCAGATCTGGGAGGGCGATCATGACGCAGGCGGAGCCTACGAAACCCGGCGACGATGCGCCGCCCGGCACGCCCGGCACAGGCGAGAACCTGTGCCCCCGGTGCGGGGGCAGCGGTCGTCTCGAAGCCGAGAGCTGCCCGGACTGCAAGGGCACCGGCAAGATCGTCTCCGGAATCGGCGGCGGCTGACGATCCGCTGTCGAGGTCGGCGGCCGTCGTGATCGAGTCAGGCGGCGCCTTCCGCAGAAGGTCGATCATCGCGGTCGAGGAAGGCGCGCCTCGAACCGCGTCGCAGTGTCTGCTCCGCCCCTCATCAGCGCGGCCGATAACAGTCCGGACGCACCTCGGGTCAGCGGGGGCCGCGCCGAAGCGCGGTGACGCGATTTTCGTCGGATCTTCGCTCCGAAATAAGCTCACCCGACGCCTCGTTCTATGATAGAACGAAAATAGAACGAGCAGGCAGCCGTTCTGCGGCGAGCACGAGCGTGACCACGGTGTTCCGTCCGCGTGCCCGTCGCGAGCGTGGATGACGGCCGACCCGGCCTTGGTGAGGGAGAACGCGGGTGACGATGCGGACGACCTATCTCGTGCAAACCTTCGTGCTGAAGCGCAAACGGCTGTGTCCGGGCGATCAGCAGATGTCGCCGACGGTGAGCGGTGCGCTGAAGCGGGCCGAGGCGATGGCGGCGCGGCTGCCGGGCACGGCCGCCATCCAGATCGTCGCCGACGACGAGACGGGCGAGCTGGAAAGCGCGACGATTCTCGGCCGGTTCGGCGACGTGCCCGATGATTTTGCCGAGACGCTGCAGGCCGCCTGACGAGAGGATTTAGGAAAGAGGATCACATGGCCTTCAAGCCGAAATCGGCCGCGGAGACGAAAGCACGCGATCTGGGATTGGCGCTGGCGCGCATCGCCGAGAGCGAAGGCATGCCGGCTCATGTCGGCGTGGATGCCCTGCGCCGAGCTAGCCCGCGCCTGACGCCGCTGGCCATCGGGCAGATGGTGCGAAAGCACCGCGACATCATCGAAGAGACGCTGACCGAGCGCGGGCTGACGCTCATCGATTATGCCGATCAGGGGCCGGGACGCGGGATGGAATTCACGGTCTCCGACGCCTGAGCGCGCGGCAGCCCCGGAGAATCCCGCCATGGAAGCCGTGCGCCGGGTCGGCGCCTATCTGCAGGTTCAGGACGGTGACGGCTGCCGCCATCTGCTGCGCGTCTCCAGCGTGCAGGCGGTCAGCGACACCGATCTGATGCGGAACGAAACCTTCATCACTGCGGCCGGCCGGACGATCCGCGTGCCGCAGCCGCTCGATGAGATCGTGCCACTGATCTCACCGGGTGAACGGCTGCCGGTCGAAGCGGACGCGGAGCCCTGGCCATTCTGAACCCATCCGCCGCCACGAGCCTCGGCGACGACATTCAGCCCGTTCCCGTTCGTCGGGAAAGAGTCCGTTGCTGCGAAGGACACGCCCGTCTCAGGAACGATCACCGCATGCGAGTCTTGTCTCGGCACGTCGAGAGCCTGAGGAGAGCCGCGTGGACGATGATCGTGTCTGGTCGTTCGAGAAAAGCCTCTGGACCGGAGGGTCTGACCGATATCGCGAATTGGTCGATGACGAGTGCCTGATGGCGCTGCCGCAGCCGCCCTATGTTTTCAGTGGCACGAAAGCGATCGAAGCGGTCTCGGATACGCCCCGCTGGTCGGATGTCGCGATCGAGGACGGTCGGATCGCACGTCCTCAAGAGGGACTCATCGTCATCGCCTACACGGTGAAGGCCAAACGCGGCGAGGAGACTTACGAAGCGCACTGCACCTCAACCTATCGCCGCCTCTCCCATGAGGAGTGGCGGGTGGTGCAGCATCAGCAGACCCCGCGCATCCTCGCCCCCGTGGTCGATGAGGCGCGCTGACGGACCTGTCGCATGTGAAACGGCGGCCATCGCTGGAGATCGGGCTGACCATTCGGCAAAAGCGACCGGCCTCCTCCCGGAAGCCAGCCCGGACCGGGCCGCAGCACGCCAGACGGCCGCCGACTCGAACGGCCGAAAACGAGTGAACTCTGGGGGAGAACCGACGGACGCCGGAACGCAAAAGCGACCGGATCAACGTCAGACAAGGCGCGGAGATCGCTGCCTTCTCAATGATTTGGGAAATTTGGCTCCCCGAGCAGGACTCGAACCTGCGACAAAGCGATTAACAGTCGCTTGCTCTACCAACTGAGCTATCGGGGATCACCGGGCCGCCTCGGCGGCGCTGGCGGGTCATTAGCCTTGGTCGGGGGCCGGCGCAAGGGTCCTTTCGGCGCTTTTTGCACCTCGTGAGCCGGCGAGGCGTTTTTTCCACCGTGCCGCGGTCGAAGGGCGGCCTTTCGATCGATCACGCGATAAGACCGTTGCCGAGCGGGTCGAGCCTCTGCTAGAGACGCCTCGCTCCGGAGCGGCCGCTCGGCCCGGAGCGTCGCGCATCGACGCGGCGAGGCCTCGTGGCGGAGTGGTTACGCAGAGGACTGCAAATCCTTGCACCCCGGTTCGATTCCGGGCGAGGCCTCCAAAAATTCTCAGTCACCCAAAATTCTCGATCGTCCTGACAATCAGCTCGTGCCCTGCGGTGCAGAGCGCCCGCGCAAGCCTTGCAATTCCAGGAACGATCCACGACAACCCGACCCGCTCGAACCGGCGCCGCTCGACGGGCGAGCAAGCGAAGCGTCCGATGCAGCGGCAGGGAATGGACGGCTCATGCTCGATTATGCCCAGGCGCGGCGCCTCATGGTCGATTGTCAGCTCCGGACCTTCGACGTGAACGACGTCGCGGTGCTCGACGCCTTCGACTCCGTGCCCCGTGAGCGCTTCGTTCCGCCGGGCCGCGAGGATTTCGCCTATATCGACCAGACCCTGACCTTCGATGCGGGCGACGACGGAGTCCGCAGCATGCCGGCCCCGATGGTGCTGGCCCGCATGATCCAGGCTCTCAAGATCCGCTCGGGCACCCGCGCCCTCGATGTCGGCACCGGCTACGGCTACGGCGCGGCGATTCTCGCCCGCCTCGGCGCCGAAGTCGTCGCTCTCGAAGCCGCCGCCGATCTCGCCGGCGCCGCCCGCGAGCGCCTCGGCGATAGCGCCAACCTGATCCAGGGTGCCCTGACCGCCCCGGTCAAGGGCGGGCCGTTCGATGCGATCCTTGTCGAGGGCCGCGTCGAGATCCGGCCGCAGGTCCTGCTCGATCAACTCGCCGATGAAGGCCGCCTCGTCTGCGTGCTCGGTCCTCACCGGAACGCCAAGGCGACCCTGTTCGTGCGGGCCGGTGACGCCTTCGGATCGCGCGCGCTGTTCGACGCGTCGCTGCCCGCCCTCAAGAGCTTCGCGACCGAGCCCGGCTTCGCGTTCTGAACCGGAGCGTCTCGCGTCTGCCGAGCCGCTGCAGATCGGGGCGATTCGTACCCGAAATTCCGTTGACGCATGTCATCGCGAACCGCCCGGCCGCGCGCCGCGGCGGGGGGCCGGCTTACGCCTCTGCGCATCACTGTTGGCGATGAGGGATTAAGCCTGCGGAGGTGTCGCTTTTTTGAGGCACCCGACGTCAATCCGACGCCGCGGTGCGGGAACCCCTGTCACTGACTGCTCAAGCTCGGCTACTCTGACGCACGAGGCGGGCTGACCCTTCCAAAGCACGGGCGTGCATGCGGCACCCCTGTCGCGACCCTCACGGAAAGGGCCGCCCCGCAGATGTCCCGAGGGGCAGATGCGGAGGCGGCGGACCGGGCGGGCACGGCGGTGCGACGGAACGGTAAATCGAGAAACCGCAAGGGCTGATCGACGTGAAAGAACGCAACCCTGCGGCGCGGTCCGCGCTCCGGCTGGCTGGTGCCGTTGCATCGGTACTGGTCGTGGCTTGTCCGGCCGCCGCTGAGACCCTTGAGAGCGCGCTATCGCGCGCCTACCAGGCGAACCCGGCGCTGAACGCGGCGCGGGCGAACCTGCGGGCGACCGATGAGGATGTGAACCGGTTCCAAGCCGGCTACCGACCCAATGCGGCGATCTCCGCCGATATCGGCGTCCAGCAGTTCCAGGGCTCGGTCTCCGGCGTGCAGATCAACGGCCGCCGCGGGCTGACCGTGCCCGGCGGCGCCGGCCTCACGGTAAACCAGAACCTGTTCGACGGCTTTCAGACGGACAACCGGGTCCGGGCGGCCGAATCGACCGTGCTGAGCACGCGCGAGGGTCTGCGCCAAACCGAGATGAACACGCTGTTCAACGCGGCCCAGGCCTACATGAACGTTCTGAGCGACACGGCGACGCTCGAATTGCAGCGCAACAACGTGGAGGTGCTCGAAGAGCAGCTCCGCCAGACCCGCGACCGCTTCAACGTCGGCGAGGTGACCCGCACCGACGTCGCCCAGGCTGAGGCGCGCCTCGCCGGCGCCCGCTCGCAGGTCAGCGCGGCGGAGGCGGCGCTGCGCGCCTCGATCGGCATCTTCCGTCAGATCATCGGCGTCGAGCCGCGCCAGCTCGCGCCCGGCCGGCCGCTCGACCGCTATGTGCCCACCTCGCTCGATCAGGCGATCCTGATCGGATTGAAGGAGCATCCGCAGATCCTCGCTTCACTGCACGCCGTCGACGTGGCGGAGTTGCAGGTCAAAGTCGCCGAGGGCGCGCTCTACCCGCAGGCACAGGTCACCGGCGCGGTGCAGCAGCGCTACGATCAGCAATTCCCCGGCGACAACGGCGTCACCGCCTCGATCGTCGGCCGGGTGAACATCCCGCTCTACCAGGGCGGCGGCGAGTACGCGGCGATCCGGCAGGCCAAGGAAAATGTCGGGCGCGCCCGTCTCGTCGCCGATCAGGATCGCGATACCATCCGCGCCTCGATCGTGCGGACCTGGGGCAACCTCGAAGCCTCGAAGGCGCAGGTGATCGCCTCGCAGGCCCAGGTCCAGGCCAACGAGGTGGCGCTGAACGGCGTGCGCGAGGAGGCCCGCGTCGGCCAGCGCACCACCCTCGACGTGCTGAACGCGCAGCAGGAACTGCTCTCGGCCCGCGTCGCCCTGATCCGCG
>JAGTAM010000533.1 GCA_023422485.1 Pseudomonadota bacterium
CCGGTGCGCAGCAAGGCCCGCGCCGAGGCATCGACCGACGTCGCGCCCGCCCCCGCCGCGTCGGCCGCGAATTCGCGCGTCCGGCTCCAGTGGCGCACGGCGAGGTGGAAGCGCTCCATCACGAAGACGCCGAGGCGCAGCGACGGCCCCAGCAGCCCGAGCGAGCCCTGGTGGCCTTCGGCGACCGCATCGAGGGAGCGCTCGACGCCGGCATAGATCGGCAGGAAGCGCTGGCTGTAGGTGGTGTCGCCCCCGGCATAGTGGGCGAGTTCGTGGCCGATGATCGCCGCTACCTCGTCGCCCCGCATCAGGGCGAGATAGGGCAGCGGCAGGTAGAGGATACGGCCGCTGACCCGCGCCCCACTGGGTTCCAGCACGGCCGGTCCGGCGCTGACGAAGAAGCCCTCGCTGAGTCCGACCACCACCGCCTCGGGCTTCAGGGCTCCGAGCCGCGCGGCGAGCCCCTCGAGGAGGCGCCACAGGCCCGGCGCCTCCGCGGGCGTGACCGTCCGGCCGATGATCGGCAGCGGATCGGGCTCGAAGGCGCCCAGTGCCCGGCGCAGGCCGAGCACCGTGCTGCCGGCGACGAAGACAACGGCGCCGACCGCGACGACGGCGATCGCCAGGAGCTTCAGCGCGCCGCCGTCGAATCCGCCCTGAAGGAGGGCCGCCGCCTCGAAGGTCACGGCGGCGGTGAAGCTCGCCGTCGCGGCCAGAATCTGGATCGAGAGCGCTGCGGGAAGGAGCCGGCGCATCAGTGAGAAGCCGCGCACAAGGGCATCGCGCGACGCGCGGCCGAGGCGGCCGAGGACGGCGCCGGCGAGCAGAACGAGAAGCGAGAGGGCGGCGGCGGCCGCGGCGCCCGCAACGGCGACCGGCGGCAGCACGCGGCGCCAATCCATCAGCGCGGCGAGGAATCCGGCCTCGTCGCGGGCCTCGCGCGCCTTGTCCAGGGCGAGCGGCCTGGCGTAGTTCCGGCCCTCGTAGCGGAATTGCAGGCGGGGATCGAAGCGCCCGTCCCGCGGCGCCCGCGCCTCCATCTCCGTCACGAGAACGCCCAGCCGCTGCCGTTCGGCCTCGAACGCGGCGTGATCGTCGGCGCCGCGCTGAACCTCCCACAGGCCGAGCAGCAGGAGGGCGAGCGGCAGCAGCACGGTGGCCGCGACGAGGTGCACTAAGGCACCCGGACGCGAACGCGCGGGCGAAGTCGTTGCGTCCGGGATGCTCAGCCTCCTGAAGCGCGAGCAGGCCGTCGCAGAGCCCGCATGCGGATGAGCCCGACATTTGAGACATGCCGGCCGACGACAGTGACGACGAATCCGCAGATGTCGTCAGTTCCGAGCCTTTGAAGTCGTGCGCAGCACAGCGATTGCCCGGATCGCTAGGATTTCTACCCTGCTGAGCCCGCAGGTCAACCGAATGTTGTCCTGCCAGCGAAGGGGCTGCCGTCCGGCAGGGCTTCGCGCCGGCCGTCGGGCGGATCAGGCTCAGAAGAAGCAGCGCGTCCGCTCGTCACCGGTTGACCGTCAGTCGATCGCCGGGCTAGCCTGGTGGTGTCAGAGTATTGTCGTCGCGAAGCTCAGTCGAGGTGTCGCCTTTTTCGGGTGCACATCACGATCATGAGCCGGATAAAGAGCTGTGATGGGCTCTCAAATTGGCATTTGCTCTTGAGGAATGGGCGGAAATGGGCATGTGGCGACAGGGCGACATTTTCATCCGCGCGATTCCGGTGGTTCCGCAGGAGGCTGTGACCCGGCCTCTGCCGCACACCGTGCTCGCCCACGGCGAGCTGACCGGCCATAGCCATCGTGTCGTCGATCCCGCAGCCCTGTTCGCCGGGGACGGCTGCTTCTACCTGGACGTGCGGGCCGATCAGGCTCGCGTCGTCCACGACGAGCACGGCACCATCACCCTCGACCGCGGCGTCTACCGGGTCTGGCGGCAGCGCGAGTACACGCCGCAGCGCATTGTGACGGTGCAGGACTGAAGACGCCGGAGAAAGACCCAGATGACAGCCGCCGCGAAGCGGGCGCTCCTCCGGCGCGTCCTGGCCCCTCTGGAGCAACTCACGGACGCGGCGGCGCGCGAGCCCCTCGACCAGCTCGACATGCCGCTCAACCGGGCGCAGCGCGCCCTGCCGGACGGCCTTGTTTGCCACCGCATCCTGGCGCCGAAGAGCGAGCTGGAGGCACTCGGGCAAGGCATCGTCTGCCGGGAACTGGTGCTCGACGGCGCGGCCATCGCGCGGATCGACGACGGCAACGCGATCACCTACCGCCTCTCCGCTCGCGCCTGTCACCGCCTGAAGATCCTGCCGGCGAACCTGCGCGCCGGCATCGTTGATCTGCGCGATTGTCTCGCCCTGGAGACTCTGCCGTCCGGCCTGTCGCCGGCCTTCCTCGACCTCGAAGGTTGCACGGCACTGCAGGCGCTGCCGGATGATCTCCCGCTGCGTGGCGGGCGGCTCAATATCCGCGATTGCGCCCTGATCGGCGCCCTGCCGTCGCGGGGCTCCGTCGCCGGGCTCGACATCGCCGGCTGCGGCCGGATCGACCGCGTGCCGGAGGGTTTTCGCGTCACCTCGTGGATGGACGTCGCCGGTTCCGGCCTTACGGAGCTGCCGCCGCACCTGTCCGGGATCGGGCTGCGCTGGCGCGGGGTGCCGGTGGATGCGCGCATCGCCTTCCGGCCGCACGAACTCGGCATCGCCGAGATCCTGGGGGAGCGCAACGCCGAGCGGCGGCGGGTGATGCTGGAGCGCTTCGGCTTCGAGACCTTCATGGAGGCGGCCGAGGCGGAGGAACTCGACCGGGACCGCGACCCCGGCGGCGAGCGTCGGCTGCTGCGCGTCGAACTGGCCGGCGACGAGCCCCTCGTCTGCGTCTCGGTCGGCTGCCCCTCGACCGGGCGGCGCTACTTTCTGCGCGTTCCGCCGAGCATGAGAACCTGCCACCAGGCCGTGGCCTGGACCGCCGGCTTCGACGACCCGGCCGACTACGCCCCGCTGGTCGAGACCTGACCTCGCCCCGACATCGCCCGCCGATGCAGGCCCCCCAACGAGGAGCCGGAAACCGATGCCCTACGAGAACCTGACGACCTTCTTCGGCAAGCCGGTCGAGGATTTTCAGAGCGGCAGGGAGGCATGGGACTTTGCCGGCGCGGTGCCGCGCTTCCGTATCGAGTACGATTCCGAGGACAGTGTCACGGAGATGCTCGGCCACTACGCGGCTTTGCCCGGCGCCGAGGCGACCGACGCCCTCGTGATCGGCTACTGGCAGGGCGACGATTCCTCGGAAAGCTCGCAGGGGGTCGTGGAGGCCCTGGTTTCCTACGCCGAGCGCTTTCCCAACCTGCGCGCGCTCTTCCTCGGCGACATCATCTCGGAGGAGAACGAGATTTCCTGGATCAACCAGAGCGACCTCTCGGCGCTCTGGCCGGCCTTCCCGCATCTGGAGCACATGCAGGTGCGGGGCGCCGTCGATCTCGCACTCGGCCGGTTCGAGGCGCCGCGTCTGACGGCGCTCATCATCGAATCGGGCGGCCTGCCGCGCCGGGTGGTGCAGGAGGCGCTGGCCGCCGGAGCGCCGGAGCTGCGCCATCTCGAACTCTGGCTCGGCACCGACGAATATGGCGGCGACAGCGCGCCGGAGGATTTCGCCGCCCTCTTCGCCGGCCGGATTTTTCCGAAGCTCAACACCCTGTCCTTGCGCAACTGCGCCTATGCCGACGACCTCGCGGCGGCGATCGCCACGGCCCCGGTCTTGGAGCGCGTCTCGACCCTCGATCTCTCGCTCGGCAACCTGACGGATGCCGGTGCCGAAGCCCTGCTCGCCTCCCCGGCGGTGGCGAAGCTGTCGCGGCTCGACCTGCACCACCACTTCCTCACTGAGGCGACCACGACCCGGCTGGCTGCGCTCGGGCCGGCGGTCGACCTCTCCGAGCAGCAGGAGCCGGACGAGTATGCCGGCGAGATCTACCGCAACATCGCCGTCTCGGAATGATCCGCGCCACCGGCTCGATCGACCCTTGTGTCATCCTCGGCATCGCGGGCGACGAGCGCATGCAGGGCTTCAGCGCTGCCCTGGTCCGGGCCGGGCACCCGCCCGCGACGGTGCTCGACTACGCCCGCTTCATCGCGGCGCCGGAGCAACTCGGCGCCCTGTTCCCGGAGGGGCGTGGCCTGCTGCGCATCGACTCGCCCGGCGGCGAGCCGCGCATCCGCCGGGCCCTGATGCGCCTCGTCGGTGAGGATGTCGCCGAGGACGGCACCGAACCAACGCGGCTGCGGCCCGATCACGCCCTCCAGCGCGGGCTCGCGGCGGCGCTTCGGCTCGCCCGCCAGATCGTGCCGCCGGGCGTTGCCCTGACGCACGAGGCCGAGACGGTCGCCCTGTTCTACGACAAGCGGGCCTGCCACGCCGCCATGGCCGCGCAGGGCCTGCCGGTACCCCGCGCGCTGGCGCCGGCCGGCTCTTTCGACGCGCTCATCGAGGCGATGCGCGCGGCCGGCCTCACCCGCGTCTTCGTCAAGCCGCGCTTCGGCTCGGGCGCCGCCGGCATCGCCGCGCTCACGGTCGCCCGCGACGGGATCGTGGCGGACTCCGCGGCCGAGCACGTGCCGGGCGCCGGGCCCGGCGTGCTGCACCATTCCCACCGGATGCGGCGCTACCGGGGCGCTCAAGCCGTGGCGCTCGTCGACGCGATCCTGGCGCAGGACGCGCATGTGGAGCAGTGGGTACCGAAGGTGGCGCTCGACGGCGGGCCCTGCGACCTGCGCATCCTCGTGATCGACGGCGAGCCTGCCCATAGCGTGCTGCGCAAGGCCCGCGGCCCGATCACCAATCTCGACCTCGGCGGGCGCCGGGCCGAGGCGGAGGCGCTTCGCGCCCTGGCGCCGCCCGCCGCCTGGGAAGCGATGCTGTCGGATTGTCGCCGCTTCGCGAGGCTGTTCCCGCAGACCTTCCACGTCGCCTTCGACGTAGCGTTCACGGTGGGCCTGCGCCGCCACGTCTTCTTCGAGGCCAACGCCTTCGGCGACCTGATCCGCCGCGTCCGGCACGAGGGGCTCGACCCCTACGAATGGCAGGTCGCGCGCCTGCCAGGCTGGATCGCCGCGCGCCGGCCCGTGGAGTGCGCCGCGTGATCCGTGCCGCCTGAACTTCTGGGCTCGCACGACATCCTGCTCGTGACGCTCGATTCCCTGCGCTACGACGTAGCCGCGACCGCGTTGGCGGAGGGGCGCACGCCGAACCTCGCCCGCCTGCTGCCGGGCGGCACCTGGGAACGCCGCCACGCGCCCGGCAGCTTCACCTATGCGGCGCATCAGGCGATCTTCGCCGGCTTCCTGCCGACGCCCGCCGAGCCGGGGCCGCACCAGCGGCCCTTCGCGCTGCGCTGCGCGGGCAGCCGCACGACCGGACCGGACACCGCCGTGTTCGACGCGCCCGACATCGTCTCGGGCCTTTCCGCACGCGGCTATCACACGCTGTGCATCGGCGGCGTCGGCTTCTTCAACAAACGTACCCCGCTCGGGCGCGTCCTGCCGGGCCTGTTCGCCGAGAGCCACTGGCACGGCGGCTTCGGCGTGCAGGCGCTCGATTCGACCGCGGCACAGGTCGGCTTCGCGGTCGAGCGGATCGCGGCGCTCGAACTGGAGCGGCGGCTGTTCCTGTTCCTCAACGTCTCGGCGACCCACCACCCGACCCGCGGCTATCGGCCGGGCGCGGTGCGGGAGAGCGCGGAGACGCAGGCGGCGGCGCTGGCCTATGCCGACGGTGCGCTGCCGCCGCTCTTCGCGGCGCTCAGGGCGCGCGGGCCGGCCCTGTGCATCCTGTGCGCGGACCACGGCACCGCCTTCGGCGAGGACGGCTATCGCGGCCACCGCCTCGCGCACCCGACCGTCTGGGACGTGCCCTACGCCGAGTTCATCCAGGAGGCGGCATGAGCACCGTCATGAGCACGGCGGCGCTCCTCGCGGGGCCGGTCTATGGCGGCTATCAATACGCCTACCCGCACAAGACCGCCTACCGACCGCTGCCGCGCCCGGTGCCCCTGCGCGAGGCCTGGGGGGCGGAAGCCAAGGACGCCTTGTTCCTCTACGTGCACGTGCCGTTCTGCGCGATGCGCTGCGGCTTCTGCAACCTGTTCACCCTGACCCGCGGCGAGGGCCGGATTGCACCCTATCTCGACGCCCTGCGGCTGCAGGCCGAGACGGTCGCCGACAGCCTCGGCCGCTTCCGGGTGGCCCGCATGGCGCTCGGCGGCGGCACTCCGACCTTCCTCGAACCTGCCGACCTCGACCGCCTGCTCGCGGATCTGAGCGACACCTTCGGAGCCACGCCCCTGGCGGTTCCGGCCTCGGTCGAGACCGCACCCGGCACCACCACGCCGGAGCGGCTCGCTGTGCTGCGGGCGCACGGGGTCGAGCGGGTCAGCATCGGCGTCGAGTCGTTTCGCGACGACGAGGCGCGGGCGATGGGCCGGCCGCAGGCGCGGGCCGGCGTCGAGGCGGCGCTCGGCGCGATCCGCGCGGCCGGCTTCCCGGTCCTCAACATCGACCTGATCTACGGCGCCGCCGGGCAGACACCCGAAAGCTTCCTCGACTCCGTCGATGCGGCGCTCGCCTGGAAACCCGAAGAGATCTTCCTCTACCCCCTCTACGTCCGGCCGCTGACCGGGCTCGGCCGGCGCGGAAGCGCCGCCGAGGACGACCGCGCCTGGGACGCGCGCCGACTTGCGATCTACCGCGTCGCCCGCGACCGGCTGCGGGAAGCGGGCTACGCCCAAGTCTCGATGCGGATGTTCCGCCGCGCCCCCGAGGCCGGGTGGGGCCCGGCCTACGATTGCGCCCGCGACGGCATGGTCGGCCTCGGCGCCGGGGCGCGCTCCTACACCGCCGCCCTGCACTACGCGACCGCCTATGCGGTGGGACAGCCCGGCGTCGCCGCCATCGTCGCCGACTACATCGCCCGCGACGCGGGGCGCCACGGCCGGGCCGATTACGGCGCGTGGCTCGACGCCGAGGACCGGCGCCGCCGCTTCGTGCTGATGCACCTGCTCCAGGCCGCCGGCCTGCCGCTGCCCGCCTACGCGGCGCGCTTCGGCACCGCGCTCCTCGACGACCTGCCGGATCTGGCCGACCTCGCGGAGGCAGGGCTCGCCACCCTCGACGCCGACCGCCTCACCCTGACCGAGGCGGGCCTGGAACGCTCCGACGCGATCGGCCCCTGGCTCCAGGCAGCGGGCGTGCGCGAGCGGATGCGCGCCTATGCGCTGCGCTGACCATGGCAGGCGCCCCTCTCGACATTCTCTACCGGGGGCCGCTCGCAAGCTGCAACTACGCCTGCCCGTACTGCCCCTTTGCCAAGCGGCGCGACAGCCGCGAGACACTGCGGCGCGACGCCGAGCAACTCACCCGCTTCGTCGATTGGGCGGGCGGCCAGACCCGGCGCAGTCTCGGGATCCTGTTCACCCCCTGGGGCGAGGCGCTGATCCGGCCGGCCTACCGCAGCGCGATGACTGCCTTGAGCCGGATGCCGCATATCCGGCGCGTGGCCGCGCAGACGAACCTGTCCTGGCCGATCGGCTGGCTCGACGGCTGCGACCCCGAGCGCGTCGGCTTCTGGTGCACCTACCATCCGGGCGAGACGCCGCTCGACCGCTTCCTCGGGCGCTGTTCTGAACTCGACGCCCGCGGCATCAGCTACAGCGTCGGCATCGTGGGCAAGCGGGAGCATTTCGACGCGCTCGCCGCGCTCCGGCAGCGGCTTCGCCCCGAGATCTATCTCTGGGTCAACGCCTACCGGGACGAGGGGCCGAGCTATTACCGGCCGGACGACCTCGCGCTTCTGCGCGCCGTCGATCCCCTGTTCGACCTCAACCGCACCGGCATCCGCAGCCGCGGCCGGGCCTGCGCTACGGGGGAGAGCGTTATCAGCGTCGACGGCGACGGCGAGGTCCGCCGCTGCCACGTGGTGCCGGCCCGGATCGGCAATCTTTATGACCCCGATTTCGACGCCGCCCTGAAACCGCGCCCCTGCCCGCTGGCGCAGTGCCGCTGCCATATCGGCTACTCACACATGCCGCATCTCGGCTTGCGCGAGAGGTTCGGCGCGGGGCTGCTGGAGCGGGCGCTGCCGCATCCTGCCGCGACGCTGAAATCTGGCGGAGGATAGGTCCGCAACCGCCGTTTCAGCCTCGCGCAAGTCCTCGGAGGCGGACCGCTGCAAGCCTCGTGGAAGGCGTTCCGGCCAATAAAAAACCCGCCAAGTCGTTGACCGGGCGGGCGGGATCTGTGGTGAGCGCGCTGGGACTCGAACCCAGGACCTACAGATTAAAAGTCCGTTGCTCTACCAACTGAGCTACGCGCTCGCACCCGGCTCGCACGGGCGCCGCTAAGGGCGGGCCGGTTGCGCTCGGGGCGTGGGGCTCGCAATAGGGGGTCGGGGCGGGAGGGTCAACACGGCTCGGTGGGCCGCCAACCGTTGAGTCGATACGAGAGAAGATGACGAGAGCGAACGCGGCGGGCTCGCCGCCGGAATGGCGGCGCTTCGTCCTGCTGTTCCTGAGTGTGATGGCCCTGGCGGGCCTGGCCTGCATCGGCCTTATCGCCGCTCTCGATCCCTATGGATTGCGGGCCGGCCCCGGCCGGGCGCAGGGGCCGCTGATGGATGGCAACCAGCGCTTCATGTATCCGCAGATCGCGCGCAGCGGCGCCTACGATGCGGCGGTGTTCGGCACCTCGACCCTGCGCTTGCTCGACCCGACCGATCTCGGCCGCGCCTTCGGCGGACGCTTCGCCAACCTGTCGATGAACGCGGCGACGCCCTACGAGCAGAGCGAGCTGGCCCGGCTTTATCTGCGCCACGAGCGGCCGACGACGCTCGTGTTCGGCATCGATCCGACATGGTGCGAGCCGGAGGCCGCCGAGCGCCGTCTGACCTTCCGCGCCTTTCCCGCCTGGCTCTACCAGCCCCTCACCATCTGGGACGCGGTACGGCAGGTGAACTGGCAGAGCCTCGGCACCGCCTTCGAGAGCGCGCTGTACCGGCTCGGCCTCGCCCGCGCGCGGCTGGCGGCGAACGGCTACGCGGTCTTCACCCCGCCGGAGGGTCTCTATGACGCGGCGCGGGCGCAAGCGCATCTCCGCGCGGCCCAAGCGATCCACGCCGCCGCCGAGGCCGCGCCGGGCTACCGGCCGACGCC
>JAGTAM010000338.1 GCA_023422485.1 Pseudomonadota bacterium
CAGCACTGGCTCTGGCAGGTGGCGAAGGCCGACAAGGCCGATGTCGAGATCGTCGCCATGGGCATCGACGCGACCCAGCAGGCGCTGCTCGCCGGCGCCGTCGACGGCGCCTCGATCCGCGAGCCGGCGCTGACCATCGTCCAGGGGCGCAACCCGAAGATCACGCTGATCGCCACCGGCGGGGAGATGTTCCCCGACCAGCCCGGCACCGTGGTCGCCGTCTACGGCAAGTTCGCCGACGCCAACCCGAAGGCGGTGGAGGGCCTCGTCTCGGCGCTCGTGAAGGCGACCGACCTCCTGAAGACCGACCCGGCGCGGGCCGCGCCCCCGGTCGAGGCGGCGCTCGGCAAGGGCATCACCGACGTCGCCACGATCCAGAAGGCGCTCTCATCGCCGGCCGCGAAGTTCGTCGCCGACCCGCGCACGATCATCGAGGCGACGAAGAAGATGCAGGCCTATCAGGTCTCGATCGGCACCCTCGACAAGGAGGCGCCGACCGACGGCCTGTTCGACGCCAAGCCGTTCGACGCGGTCAAGAAGCCCTGATCTCCTCCACGCTCCCCTGACGCCATGAACCCGTTCCGCTCGGCCGCTCTCGCGGCCGCGGGGCTCGCCGCCTTCCTCGCCCTGTGGGAGGCCGCACCCCGGCTCGACCTCATCAACCCGGCCTTCCTGCCGCCGCCCTCCTCTCTCCCTGCGGCCTTCGCGCGAGAGATCGCGAGCGGTGCGTGGCTGCGCGCGGTGGCCGAGAGCCTGAGCCACTACGTGGTCGGGCTCGGTGTGGGCGCGGGCGCCGGCATCGCCCTGGGTCTCCTCTCCGGCATGTTCCGCTGGTTCGAGAGCCTGACCGCCTGGATCGTGCGGCTGCTGCGCCCCATTCCAGGCCTCGCCTGGGTGCCGTTCGCGATCATCTGGTTCGGCGTCCAGCCCTCGGCGGCCGTGTTCATCATCGCCATCGGCGTGTTCTGGATCGTGTTCTTTGCGACCCAAGGCGCGGTGCGCGGCGTCGACCGCGACCTGATCGAGGTGGCCCAGGCTTTCGGCTTCCGCGGGCCGTTCGCACGCCTCTTCAAGATCCTGCTGCCGGCGGCCACCCCCGGCATCCTCGTAGGCCTGCGCACGGCGCTGGGCCAAGCCTGGATGGCGGTTGTCGCGGCCGAGATCTTCGGGGTGCCCGGCATCGGCGCGCGGATGATGCAGGCCTCCTCGCTCCTCTCGACCGACATCGTCGTGGTCTACATGCTCACCATGGCCGGGCTGTACGGCCTGTTCGACACCGGCTTCGTCGCCCTGCAGGGCTGGCTGCTGCGGTGGCGCGCATGAATGCGACGACAAGTGCGGCGACGAGTCCGGCGATGAGCGCGACGCAGCCCCCCATCATCGATATTCGCGGCCTGAGCCTCGCCTACGAGCGCGACGGGCGGCGCACCGAGATCCTGTCCGCCCTCGATCTCGCAGTGCCGCGCGGACAGTTCCTCGTCATCGTCGGCGAGTCCGGCGTCGGCAAATCGACGCTCCTGCGGGTTCTGATCGATCTGGCCAAGCCCAGCTCCGGCACGATCCACCTCGGCACCGACGCCGAGAAGACCCGCACGCCGATGGCGCTCGTGTTCCAGGACGCGCGGCTGCTGCCCTGGCGGCGGGTGATCGACAACGTCGCCTTCGGCCTGGAGCGGCACGGCCTCTCCAAGTCCGAGCGCCGGGAGCGGGCGGCGGCGATGCTCAAGCTCGTCGGGCTGTCCGACCTCGCCGGGCGCTGGCCGCACCAGCTCTCCGGCGGGCAGCGCCAGCGTATCGCCATCGCCCGCGCCCTCGCGGTGGAGCCCGAGGTGCTGTTGATGGACGAGCCGTTCTCGGCGCTCGACAGCTTCACCCGCGAAGGCCTGCAGGACGAGATCCAGCGCATCAAGGCGCAGACGGGCAAGACGGTGCTGTTCGTGACCCACGATATCGACGAGGCGGTCTATCTCGCCGACCGGGTCGTGGTGCTGGCAGGAAGTCCCGGCCGGATCGCGGCGGACGTCACCATCGCCCCGCCTCGTCCGCGCCAGCGCCGGGACGCCGCCCTGGTCGAGGCGGCGCGTCACCTGCGGGCGGAACTGTCGCGGCGCTCGGCGGAACTGTGAGGGATCCGTCAAGCTTGCCATCTTGACGGTTCGCCGCCCGCGTTGGAACCATCGGCGCCGTGCGGAGAGCCGTGCGCCTGGGGAGTGCAAGATGGGGTTTTTTCAGGACGCCCTGGTCCGTCTCAACCGGGTGGTGATGTCCTACGCGGGCGATACCGAGTTCATGCACGCGGCGGTCTCCGCCGCGGCCAACGTGATCGTCGCCGACGGTGACACCGACGACGAAGAGATCGAGGCGGCCCTCGTCAGCATGCGGGCCAACCCCATCCTTCAGAAATCCTACGACACGCTCAGTCTGGAGAAGGCGCTGTTCGAGGCGCTCGCCCGCGCCGAGCTGCGCGCCGGACGGCTGGAGAACAGCCAGCACGTCGCCGCCATCGCCGAGCGCCCCCTGGAGCAGCGCCAGCACGTCTTCCTGATCGCGGCGGACGTGGCCGACAAGGGCGGCATCACCGAGAGCGAGCACCGGGTGCTCGACGAGCTGGCCCAGGCGCTCGACGTGGACAAGGCGGCGCTGCTCGGCTGAAGTCGCGCGCGCAGGCCCCCTGCCCGCGTGGCCTCTTCTCCCGGACGGTGCCGGGCCTTATCTTCACGGCTCGGACAGGAGGATGGCCATGTACAAGGTGACGGGAACGGACCCTTCGGGCCGCACCCTGGCCTTCGCCTGCGGCACGGACGAGCAGGCCCTCGAGAAGACCTGGGAACTGGCCGGTCGCGGCTTTCGCGACATCGTCGTCGCCGATCCGAAGGGACGCGAGATGAGCGCGATCGCCTTCGAGCGCGCACTCGATCTCGCCTACGATTGAGCGGGCTCGCTTGATCCCGTCGTCTCCGTCCTCGCGTCGGCTTCGCCTCGCGACGACGGACGGTAGACGAGCCGAAAGCGATCGACCGGACAGCGGTATGAACGCCGCCGGAGTCGGACGAGCGTTGCGGCTGACGGACCGAGGCGCCGGCCGCTCCGCTCACGCCGCCCGCTTCTGGTAGTCCTTCACGGCCGTGAACCGGATCTTCTCCCAGCGCTCCTCCTCGTAGCGCAACGAGAAGGCGGTGGTGGCCATGAAGACCGGGGCGCCGTCGAGGTCGCTCGCCATGGCCGAGCCGTGGGCGTTGACGAATTTGTCGATCTCGGCCTCCGACTCCGCCTCGATCCAGCGGCAGACGGAGAACCGGCTCGTCTCGAAGTCGATCGGCAGGCCGTATTCCGCCGGCAGCCGCTCCTTCAGCACGTCGAGCTGCAGTGCGCCGACGACGCCGACAATGGCCGGCGAGCCGTCCTGCGGGATGAAGACCTGCACGACGCCCTCCTCGCCCATCTGCTGGAGCGCTTCCCGGAGTTTCTTGGCCTTCATCGCGTCGGTGAGCTTGATCCGCCGCATGATCTCCGGGGCGAAGCTCGGCACGCCGCGGAACACGATCTCCTCGCCCTCGGTCAGCGTGTCGCCGATGCGCAGCGTGCCGTGGTTGGGAATGCCGACCACGTCGCCGGCATAGGCCTCGTCGGCGATCGCCCGGTCCTGGGCGAAGAAGAATTGCGGCGCCGAGAGCGACATCGGCTTGCCCGTGCGCACGAGCTTGGCCTTCATGCCGCGCCGGAGCTGGCCCGAGCAGACCCGCATGAAGGCGATGCGGTCGCGGTGGTTCGGATCCATGTTCGCCTGGATCTTGAACACGAAGCCCGTCATCTTCGGCTCGGAGGGCTGGACGGCGCGCTTGTCCGCCTCCTGGCCCCGCGGCGGGGGCGCGAAGCGGGCAAGCCCGTCAATGAGGTCGCGCACGCCGAAATTCCGCAGCGCCGAGCCGAAGAAGACCGGCGTCAGGTGCCCCTCGCGGAAGGCGGCGAGATCGAAGCTCTTGAGGCCGCCCTCGGCCAG
>JAGTAM010000499.1 GCA_023422485.1 Pseudomonadota bacterium
CACCGGCCGTCGGTGGTCTGCTGCGTCGAAGCCTCGGAATCGGATAAGCGGGGTCGCGGGCGAACCGCGTCGGCAGCGGCTCCTGAACGGTTTCCGACGGAGTGGTTGCCGGTGCGTCCGCGAGAACCCGCGTCGGAACAAGAGGCTGGAGACGCCGGCCTGAGGCGAGCAGGCCGGATACGGCTCTAGGTGTGGTGATACAGGTCGTGCATCGGATGCGCCTGATCCGAGACGCCGATCAGGCCGACCGCGTGATGGGGCGTTGCCTCATCCGGCCCTTGCGGAAGGGCCGATGGCACCGGATCCTGATGGGCATCCGTGTGGAACACGAGATTGCCATCTGCGTCGACCGCTGCGGGCGGGGGGCTCGGCCGGCCCGGCTTCGCTTGACCGGACGTCCCATGGGACGCTGCGGAGCTGGATTGGCTGGTCGTTGAAGGCCCGTCGGCCAGATCGGATTCGACCCGCATAGCGGGCTCAGTCGGCGGGTCGGCCCTGACCGGCTGGGCCGCATGTCCGGGCGCCTCCCGAACGGTTCGGCCGCTGACCGAAGGGCCGTCATCGAATTGGGCTCGATCGGGATGGGCCGTTGCGATCTCGTCCTGCGAAACCGGTGCGGAGGGCGACGTCGGATTTTGACCTGCGGACGGAACGGACAAGCCATTCTCGTCCACGCCGTGAACCGTCGCCTGCGGGCCCGTCGCCGGGATCACGCGAACGACGACGGATCCGGTGCTGTCATGCGATCCGTCAGGCTCGGCTCGGGTGTGCTCACCCGTCGCAGACGTATTCAGCGCATCCGGCCCCGGTGAAGTGCCGTGTCCATCAGAGTTTTCCGCCGCTGCCCGATCGCTTCCCCGATCCTGCAAGATCGGGTCACGGGCAACTGACGCAGGAATGAGAGCCTCTGCAGCGGGATTGTGCCCATGCGGCGCCGGCTCATCTTCCGCATGCGACGCCTGTGGCCCGGCGCCGCCGACATGGACGTTCGATGACGACGTTACGGCATCGTTCGGCGCAAATCCGTGGTCCTTCGTGCCGGACATGTCCCCGTTGGTGGGTTCCGAAGCTGCCGCGTTCGAGGGGTGATCGGCACTCGACCCGATCGCATTGCCCCGTCCATGTTCGGAGGGCGACAATGTCGGATGCTGAGCGGACCCATCCGCCGCGACGGGTGTCTGTTCGGCCACGGCGGCATGCTCCGGCGCCACCCAGTCGGTCGGTTCGTGTCCGCGGCCCGGCGGTTCGCTCGCGCTGAGCTTGTTCGATCCGTGGGCGGCGGAATCGGAATCGAGTGGTGGATGGACCTTCGTGGTCGGTGCCGCGTCGGATCGTGTTTCGCCGGAAGTGCCTGGCCTGACGTGACTTGAGGCGGTGTCGCTCGCGCCGGGACTCTGCGTGTCGGGCACCTGCTGGTCGCTCCGCTCGGCAGAGGCCGGGCTATGCCCATTGCCGCGATCGGCCTGCTGCTCCTTCTTGAGAAGAGCGGCCTCGGCCTGAAGCGTTGATCCTCGCTCGTTGGCGTCGCTCGGAGACCGATCGCGGCCGACGGCAGACCCGCCCGCACCCGGCTCAAACGGCGCGACAGGCTCTGGCTGCGAGTGACTGCCATGACCCTGGCCGTCGTTTCCGCCTGTCGGCTCGATCCGCGGATCGTTTCCGGGAGCCGCCCCGGCCTGCCGCAGCGAACCTTGATCGTTGGCATTCTCGTGGCCGCTGGCCCGACCGGCCTGTCGAACCTCGGGACGATCGCCGACGGCCTCGGCCCGCGCGCTTCCCGGACCAGAAACATCGGCACGGCTTTCGCTCGGGTCGGCCTGCACGGGGCGCGGATCATTTTCCTCCGCAGCCTCGGCCTGTGGGGACCGCTCCTGAGCGACATCACTGGCATGACTGCGCCCTTGGCCGGTCTGCCCGACGGGTGCGGGCTTCTCAGCTTCAGCCTGAGCGGTTGCGGCTTCTTGCCGAGCGATCACACTGGCGTGGTCGTTGCTATGGCCGGTCTGCTCGATCTGTGGCTTGCTTCCGGTCGTAGCCTCGGCCTGCGGGCCCCGCTCCTGAGCAACGGCACCGGCGTTACCGCTGCCACGGCTACCCGGCTCGACCGGTGGGCCATTCGCAGAATTGGCCTGTGCCGGTGCCGCTTCTTCCCGAGCACCACCGCTGATGTTTGCTTTGCCGCCGGCCGGTGCATTCTGCGGGCCGTTCCCGCTCGCCCCCTCGGGCAATGAAGCTCGGTCCGGACCGACGGGATTCACTTGGCCGTCGATGGGGCCGGTGTGCTCGGCCCGCACTTCAGAGGAGGCTGCACTCGACGCGGCCGGATCCTGACCTCGGGCGCTGGCCTGACTCGGACCAGGGGCCGCCTGCTCGGCGTTCGGGTTACGTCCGACATCTGCCATCGCTGGCGCGCTGCGGTCCTGATCGGCGCGATCGACGGGACCTCGACCGGGGCGGGTCTGCTCGGCCTGCGGAGTGTTGCCGGTCGCTGTCTCGGCTGCATCACCTCGTCCTTGACCGCTGCCGGCCTGGCTGTGACCGGGATGAGCTTGATCCCTTGCCTGATGGGTCTCGGCGGCGGCCTTGGCAGAGGATTCTCGATCCCGACCCGCGCCGTCGCCGCGACCGTTGCCGTGACCCGTCGGATCGACCTTTAGGCCGTTTCCGGGCGCAGCGTCCGCCTGGCGGCCTTGGCTCCGATCGTCGGCATCACGCGACGCTTCGGGGGACGGCATCCGGCTCGTCACGGTCTGGGTCAGGTCATTGACCCAGACCGGCCGGGCAGGTCCGCTTCCGGTGCTGGCCGGATCAGACGATGCAACCTGTCCAGGACGGGTGTGGGAGGCGGGCTCGGCGATCGAGGCCGATGCGGAGCCGGCGCGCTGATCACTCGAGGCCGGCCCTGGCTCGTCCGATGCGGGCGCTGCGCTCTCGCTGCGCCCCGAAGTCGACGCTTGGTGACCACTGGATCTGGCGGCGGACGCCTCGGCCGATGTGCCGGTCAGCGCGACATCGCTGCCAATTCCCGGCGCCTGCGGCTGGTTCTGCGAGGCTGGGGCCTTCGGCGCTTCGCTCGCGAATTCGGTTCGCGCCATAGGTGCCGGATCGACTCGGCTCGGCGCTGCGATCGTGTCGGAAGCGGACTGAGGACGAGCGTCGGGATTCGCGCCGCTTCCCTGCGCCGTCAGAACGGCCGGCTGAACCGAGACGCTCCCGCGGCCAGAGCCCAGTGCAACGCCCGGCGTCAGCGTCGCATCACCCTGCGGCGTCGCGCTCGAGGCGTTGCCCGCCCCGCCCGCGAAGTCGAGATCGAGTTCCGCGCTCACGGCGCGGTGATCGACCGCCATCGCCTCGGCCGCGAAGATCATCGCCGAGAGGATGACGGCTTCCAACTGCTTGCGATCGGTGTCTCGATCGCCGGACCCGCCGCTGGCCTTCGGCTGTGGCTGGCCCTGCGCGGACCCGCTTCCCTGCGAGGCGGGCGGCGCCGACACGCCTTCGCCGCCCGGCCGGAGCGGCCCCGCATGGGCATCCTCGGACGACAGGCTCAAGGCGGCCGCGGCCACCAGAGCCGCGAGCAGTGCGGCGGGATGAACCACGAGCGTCGTCGCCGTTCCAGTCGCCGGGATCGGGAGCAGGTGCGGATGCAAGCGGGCGATCTGGTCGATCAGCGTACGGAAATCCGTCCCCCGCACGGGTCGGTCCAGAGCCTCCGAGGCGATGAGATAGCTGCCGTCGATCTTGGCGAAATGGATGATCGCATCGCCGTCGGGCCGGCAGAAGACGAACCACGGCTCCCCCTCGTCACTGAGACCGTGCTCGCTCGCGATGCTGAACCCGGCCCGGAGGAGGGCCGCCTCGACGCGGTAGAATTCCGCCAGCTCCTGCTGCGACCAGCTGCCTTGTCGCGCCGATGCCGGACGGAAGAAGGGAATGACCGTGCTCATCGTCATCTCACCGTGTCGGCTCGTTGCATCCCCCGCGGATGACGTCGCCTTCCGTGGCAGCGCGACCGCGTGGGGCGCTAGCGTTCATGGAAGGCGCGTCCCATCGCGTCGAAGAAGGGCGCGAACAGATAGTCCAGGGCTGTGCGCTCCCCGGCCGAGACCACCACCTCGGCCGGCAAGCCCGCGAGAAGGCGGTGTCTGACATCGGCCGGAAGTTGGTGATCGTCGATCTCCACGGTGCCGGCGAAGTAGGCCTGCTTCGTGCCCTCGTCGACCAGCCGGTCCCGCGACACCACCGTGAGCGTTCCGAAGACCGCGGGCGTCCGGCGCGCCTGGAAGCTCGGAAACTTGATCTCCGCCCGCATGCCGGCATGGACGGCTTCGAGGTCGTTGGGCGAGAATTGCACGCTGACCACGAGCCGGTCGGCGGTCGGGACGATCTCCATTAGCGGCTCGCCCGAGCGGACGACCTGCCCGGTCGCGACGACCTTGAGCGCCTGAACGACGCCGTCGTGGGAGGCACGGATCTCGTGACGCCGGAACACGTCCTGCGCGACGACGAGCTTTTCGCGAAGCTCGCCGATTCTCTGCCGTGTTTCGAGAAGCTGGCCGGTGACCGTCTCCTGAAGCTTCTGCTTCAATTGGGTGATTTGCAGCCCGGCTTCGCTGATGGCGTTCTCGGCCTTGGCCCGTTCGGCCACCGAGCGCCCGATCACCCCCTCCAGCCGCGTTCGCTCCCGCTCCATCATGAGAAGGCGCGACAGGGGGATCAGATTCCGCTCGTGCAGGCTGCGCAGGCCTTCCAACTCCTGCCGGATGAAACCGACTTGTTGCTCGACCGAGGATTTCTCGACGGCAAGGCCGGAAATCTCCGTTCTCAGCTGGGTGACTTTGGCCTCGATCAGGGCAAGTTGGCCCTTGAGCGTCGTCCTCCGTTCCACCAACTGTCCGGCCTGATCGCCGATCATACGCGCGAGGACGGGCTCGTCGCGCCGCGCGGCGATGTCGGCGGGTAAATGCAGATCGTCGGATTGCGCCTGCTCGGCCCGCAGCCGCGCCTCGAGGACGAGGGCGGCGTCGAGCTGATTTCGGAACAGATCCGCGCTCGCCTGGGACTGGATGGGATCGATCCGCAAGAGGACATCACCCGCGCGGACCGTCTGCCCATCCCGCACCAGCACGGCCTGGACCATGCCGCCCTCGAAATGCTGGACGACCTTGCGACTGCTCTCCGCGACGATGACGCCGGTGCTGATGACGGCGCGATCCAGGCGCACCGTGGCCGCCCAGGCACCGGCGATACCGAAGGCGGCCACGATGAGCGCGTAGCCGGCGATCGCGTAACGCCGCCACGCGATCGAAGCGACGGCGCTGTCCTCGGCGCTCCGACCCAGCGGCGGTGAGGGAGCGGCGGGCGACGTGATCGGAAACGGAGCGGAAGGCGTGCTCATGGCTCAGCCCGCGCTGCGCTGGACTTCGGGAACTCTCTCGTTCTCGGGCATGGCCCGGCCACCGGTCGCGACCAGCGCCGGAACCGGGCGGGGACCGGAGACCTGGGTAAGGATCTGGTCCGCCGGGCCCGAGGCGCGTAGCGTTCCGCCATCCAGCATCAGGATCAGGTCAGCGCCTGCCAGCAGGCTCACCTTGTGCGTGACGATGACGACGGTCGTCCCGCGCTCTCGAAGGTCTGCCACCGCCCGCATCAGCGCGGCCTCGCCGGCCTGGTCGAGGCTGGCATTCGGCTCGTCGAGGACGACCAAGCTCGGATCCCCGTACATCGCGCGCGCCAGGGCGATGCGCTGACGCTGGCCGCCGGAGAGACCGTGCCCGCTTGGGCCGATCCGGGTGTTGTAGCCTTCGGGCAGAGCCTGGATCAGATCGTGGCAGCCGGCGCGCTGCGCGACCGAGACGACCGCGGCGTCGTCCTGGACGTCGAAGCGCGCGATGTTCTGCGCCACCGTGCCATCGAACAATTCGACATCCTGAGGCAGGTATCCGAGATGCCGCCCGAGCGCCTGAGGATCCCAATGCCGGAGGTCGGCTCCGTCAATGCGCACCGCGCCGGAGACCAGGGGCCAGACGCCGGTGATCGCGCGGACAAGGGTCGATTTCCCGGCCGCACTCGGACCGATGATCCCGACCACGCTGCCGGGCTCCAGCCGCACGCTGACGTCGTGGAGGATGGTTCTCGATGAGCCCGGAGCCGCGACGACCACGTTCTCGGCCTCGATCAGGCCGCGCGGGCGCGGCAGCATCACGCGCTGCGGCTCGAGCCCGATGCGCGCCACGATATCCGTGAGCCGGGTGTGGCTGCACCGGGCCGCCGTGAAGCTCTTCCAATGCCCGACGACTGCCTCGATGGGCGCTAGCGTCCGGCCCATGATGATCGAGGCCGCGATCATCGAGCCGGCCGAGATCTCGCCATGGATGGCAAGATAGGCGCCGACACCGAGGACCATCGTCTGCAGGAACATGCGCGTGAACTTCGTCGCCGCGGCGATGAGGCCGGCGCGGTCGCTCGCCCGGGCCTGCAGCAGGATCGCCTCGTCGTGACGCTTGCGCCATCGGGACCGCAGGGCGCCGAGCATGCCCATGGCTCGCAGAACCTCGCCTCCGCGGACCGTCGCGCGAGCCTGCTCGCCCGCCTCTCGGGCAACCTGACTCGCCACGCCGAGAGGCCGTCGGGTCGTAAGATCGGTGAGGAGCGTCAGCCCTAGGAGCGTGCCGCCCCCGATCAACGCCATCCAGCCGAACCACGGATGGAGGATGAAGCAGGCGATCAGGAAGAGCGAGGCCCAGGGCAGATCGCAGAAGGCCAGAATCGCGCCGCCCGTAAGAAACTCGCGCAGGACGTCGACGTCGCGCAGGGCCGCTTCGTGCCCGGCTCGCGGCTTGAGCAACGCGGCCCTGTGCACGATCTCGAAGACCGGTCCGGCGACCTTCCGATCGAAGATCATTCCGCCCCGCACCAGCAGGCGCGAACGCAGCATCTCGAGAGCGGCATAGACCGCGAGCGCGAAGGCCGCGAGCGCGGTGATCCCGAACAGCGTCGCCTCGTTCCGGCTCAGAAGGACGCGGTCGTAGACCTGCAGCATGTAGAGCGGGCCGGCGAACAGGAGCAGGTTCGTGAAGAAGGCGAAGACGAACACCGTCACCAGAACGGGACGGATCGAGCGCAGTCCATCCTTCAAGACGGACCCGGCCACAGGGTCGCTCATGGCACCTCCCGGCGCGCCGGGACGCCTGAGCCGAATCCTGCGTCCAAGCAAACCGCCTGCGTTTGCTGGCCACATCTCGCCCACTGCCGGATCGGCTCCAGGAGGATCGAAACCGCTGCCTGGGACCCGCCCGCGGTAAAATGTGACCCGTACCGCCGCATAACGTCTGCTTCCCCGGCCCGCGTCATCGCGTGCCGACCCATGAGTCTTAGCGCAGGCTTATTGTATTCCAAGAAGCGGCGCCGGGGCCGCCGAAAATCAGACCCGTCGAGAACTGGACGTCGGCTCTTGGAGCGACATATAGGGATTACTGTACCATTCAACGCTGTCGCGTTCGAGCGCTGGCGGGAGCCTTCCATTTGTATGTCCACCAGCAACGTCTCGGCTCCGAGGAGGTGCAGGAACTGCGCCGCGAAGGTGGCCGTTTTCTGAAGGACCTTCGGGAGAAGCGCGGCCTCTCGCAGAGGCAGCTCGCCGCGCAGGTCGGCGCGGAATATTATACCTTCATCTCGCAATTGGAGACAGGGCGCGGCCGTGTCCCCCCGGACCGGTACAAGATCTGGGCCGAGGCCCTTGGGGTCGATGCGAAAGATTTCGTGAAGAGCCTGATGCGCTTCTACGATCCGCTGACTTTCGAGATCCTGTTCGGCGACTGACCGGGCACGCTCAGACGCAGAGGTCTGCCGTGGGCGGCGCAAGGTGTCGGCCCCCCGTCCCTATTCCGCAGCGAGGCTGAGCGCCTCCGCCTCGACGAGGACGGCGCCGCAGGCTGTCATCAAGTCGCGGAGCATCGCCAGAGCGGCTTCCACATCCGCCGGACTCACCAAGCCTTCACGGACATGCGTGCCGCCCCCGGCCAATGTCACGGCGATATCGAACCGGCCATCAGGGCGTTCGATGATCCGATACGACGCACGGCGAGGCATGAGCACGAATAAAGAGCGGGGCTAAGGGCGGAAGGTCCGCTCCTGTCATGCGTCTCTGATTCATGCAGTTCAAGCTATGAACTTCACTGTATCTGGCTGTCCTATCACGGGCTTGTCCAGCATTGAGGTGCAATATACCGGGCGCCAGATCGGATTGCGGACGCCTTCATCCGGTGCTCGCGGCTGATCTGCATCGCTGCCGCGCTCCACTCGATTTACTTCGATGTAGCATGAGGCTCAGATCGGCAAGTTGGTGGACGGCGTTCCCAGCCGCTCGATCAAGTACGAGCGGGCACGGCTCACTCGGCTCTTCACCGTGCCGGTTTGACAGCCCATGACCTCCGCAGCCGCTTCGTAAGTCATGCCCTGCGCACCGACGAGAAGCAGCGCCTCGCGTTGAGGCGCGGGCAGTTGCGCGATGTGAGACATGACGACCTGAAGGTCCGAACCGTGCTCCTGCGCCGCCAGGGCGACCAACCGGCCCGCCATGGCGCCGTCCACATCCTCCACTTCACGCCTGTGCTTGCGTAGCTCGGTGTAGAAGTGATTGCGGAGGATGGTGAAGAGCCACGCCTTCAGATTCGTGCCCGGAACGAACCGATCCTGATTGGCCCACGCTTTCAGCACCGTCTCCTGCACGAGGTCATCGGCCCGTGCCGGGCTTCCCGCAAGCGACTGCGCGTAGACGTGCAGGGCGGGGAGCGCCGCCGTCAGTCCCTTGCGGAACGCCGTGTTGCGCTCTCCGGCCAGGAACGCGAGCGTCCCCTCGAGAGCTCGGGTGAGATCGAGCAGGTGCTGCGGGGCATCCGACGCGCCGATCTCGAGATAGGTCGTCTGCAACTGCGCTCCGAGATGCTTCTGCACGGCCAAGGGCAGTTTGGCAGCGCCTGCCTCCCTCTTCCGGTCCGCACGAACCGGACCGAGTCCGCCTGCAATCAACATGTCGATCAACCCACGTCCTCTGTCAGAGCGAGCGGAAGAGGGGTGCCTGAAACAGCCCATCCCGCCGTACAGTGAACATGTAACTCACCGACTCGGAGGATCGATCCATTCCGCGGCTGCGTTTGGGAGCGTCCTGAACTTTTCCATGGTCGAGGTGATGACGCGTCCGGTGACATACAGAATCGTCGACTGCCCGGACGGTCATTTTGCGGTTGTCGCCATGGCAAAGTCGGGTACCGCTTACTGGCGCGGCGGGCTGCTCACGCTCGCGGAGGCGGAGGCCTGCGTGGAGGATCTGCGCGCCATGCTGTCGCTCTGCGGCGCAGCCCTCGCCTGCGCCGACCATGCGCCTACTCCGCAAACACTGAATTGGCCGCGTCCGCTGGGGTAGCCAAGTAATGGCTAACGCACTCGCCGCCATCGTCGCTTTTTGGTGTTTATTGAGTCTCAACTGTATTACCTATATTATAACAATTTATTGTAAGTCTCAGCAAGGCTGAATTCTCCGATATGTCAGTCTTTCGGCAGGAAAGCAGACCCTCACAGTCTTTCGTGCCACGGATCAGTGGAGGCTTGGATGGCTTGAGCGCTGGCCGAGATCGATTGACGACGGTACCGCCATAAGCCGCAATATGATCGAGCGATCATATTCGGACTTTGATGACGAATTAGCACTACCTGGGCACTTTGAGGTCAGATGGCAGCCGGAAGCGGCGCCGACAGTGTGGGCATCGCACCGGTGGGATGAGATCGACGAACAGGCGGCCGATGATGGCCTGCCGCACGGCCGGCAGGCTCGGAGACAGTGGCGGTCCCGGTAGGCCGGCCACCTTTTTTTCCCCCATCCGTCCGGTCGGGCCCAGCCAGGCGCAGGTGCTGCAGGTAGGCGCAGGCGATGCACGTCATCAGCGCGTGCCGGTGCAGGCCGGTCCAGGAGCGGCCCTCGAAGTGGTCGAGGCCCAGCTCCTCCTTCAGCTGCTGGTGGCCTTGCTCGCACACCCAGCGCGCCTTGATTGTGCCGGCCAGGG
>JAGTAM010000560.1 GCA_023422485.1 Pseudomonadota bacterium
CTCTCGGCCTGCACCGACATCCAGAGTTCGTTGATCTGCTCGGCCGTCAGCTCGCCCTTGGCGCGGGCGAGGTGGACCTTCCGCTCGAACGAGTAGAACGCGATCTGGCGCACGACCGTGTTGATCATGTCCTCGACCTTGGCCGCGAGCATGGCCCGGCGCTGGGTCGGGTCGGTGGTCCCTCCCAGCAGCCGGCGAAAGGTCAGCATCTCGCCGAACACGCTCGCCGTTTCCGCCAGCGTCAGCGGGGTCGGCGCCATCAGCGCACCGTTGGGGGCGGCGAGCACTTGGTGCACGCCGTGTCCCAGTTCGTGCGCGAGCGTCATCACGTCCCGCGGCTTACCCTGGTAGTTCACCAGAACGTAGGGGTGGGCCGAGGGCACGGTCGGGTGTGCGAAGGCGCCCGGCGCCTTGCCGGGCCGGGTCGGCGCATCGATCCAGCCGCCATCGAAGAATCTTTTGGCGATGCCGGCCATGTCCGGCGAGAAGGCGTTGTAGGCCTCCAAGACCGTGTCGCGGGCCTGCGCCCAGGGAATCGTGCGCTGCTCGACCTTCGGCAGCGGCGCGTTGCGGTCCCAGTACGGCAGCGCCTCGACGCCGAACCACTTGGCCTTGAGCCGGTAGTAGCGGTGCGACAGGCGCGGATAGGCCGCGCGCACGGCCTCGACCATGGCGGCGACGACTTCGGGCTCGACGCGGTTCGAGAGGTGGCGGGCATCGGCCACATCCTTGAAGCCGCGCCAGCGATCGGAAATCTCCTTGTCCTTGGCGAGCGTGTTGGTGATCAGCGTGAAGATGCGCAGGTTCGCCCGCAGCGTCTCGCCGAGCGCCAGCGCCGCCTCCTTGCGCACCGCGCCGTCCGGATCCTGGAGCTTGTTCAGCGTCGGCTCCAGCGTCAGGCGCTCGCCCTGCACGGGGAAGCGCAGCGAGGCGATGGTCTCGTTGAAAAGCCGGTCCCAGGCCGCGCTCGACGTCACGGACTTGTCGAGGAACAGCTTTTCCGTGCGGTCGTCGAGCTGGTAGGGCTTCTCGCGGCGCAGATCCTCGATCCAGGGCCGGTAGCGCGCGAGCGGACCGTCCGCCATCGCCGCGTCGAGCACGCCGTCCTCGACACGGTTCAGCTCCAGGCCGAAGAACAAAAGGTCGCCCGACGCCGTGGTCAGCCGCTCACGGGTGTCGCCGTAGAACTTGGCGCGGGTCTCGTCGGTGGTGTCGCCGGAATAGACGAGCCCGGCATAGGACATCAGCCGCCCCATCAGATCCTCGATCCGCTCGTAGGCCTGCACTGCCTCACCGAGGACGGACGACGCGTCCGGCCCGGAGGCGATCTCGGCGATCCGGCCGGCATAACGTGCGGCGAAGGCGCGGCTCTCCGCCTCGGCCCGGTCGAGATCGTCCCGGAAGGCGGGCGCATCCATGCCGGGATAGAGGTCGGTGAGGTCCCATTCGGGCAGCACGCCGAGATCGGCCGCCTGCAACGCGCTGCGCACGGTCGCAAGCTCTTCGGCTCCCCTCGGCAACTCCGCGGATAGGGCAGCGAAAACGGCTCGGCTCGACATGATGTGCTGTTTCCTCGACGCATCGGACCGCGGGTCGGCGCAAGGAGCCCGCCACGGTCGGGGTCAGATATCGAGCGCGAGGCCCGTACGATCAACCGCGTTCCTCAATCCCGTCAGCCGGAGGGCCCACGGATCGTTGGCAATGTCTTTTGGAAAGTGGCAGCGATCAAATTCAAGCGTCGTTAAGCGGCGCTTTACGCTCGTCGGCGATCCTGTGCCTCGAAACGAAACAGCCCGCCGCCCTGCGCCCCCCGCTCTCTGCTCGGAGACGGTGCCGGCTCGCGGCCGGTTCGAGCGGAAAGCGAGGCGCCCCGCATGTCGACCACCGTTCTCATCATCGACGACGATCCCGTCCAGCGCCGCCTCGCCGAGGCGATGGTGCGCCGCCTTGGCTTCGAGGCGCGGATCGCGGAGAACGGGCATGACGGGCTGAACCTCCTGCGCGGCGGCGAGAACGTCGATGTCGTGCTGCTCGACCTCGTCATGCCCGGCGGTATGGACGGGCTGAGCGTGCTCGCCGAGATGCGCAAGAGCGGGATCGACACGCCGGTCATCGTCCAGACCTCGAACGGCTCCATCGACGCGGTGGTGAACGCGATGCGGGCGGGCGCCGTCGATTTCGTGGTCAAGCCGGCCGGCGCCGAGCGGTTGCAGGTCTCGATCAAGAACGCCCTGCGAGTCGATCAACTCGAGGAGGAGGTGCGCCGCATGCGCCGCCGCGCCTCCGGGGCGCTCGGCTTCAAGGATCTCGCCTCGAAGAGCCCGGACATGGAGCGGGTGATCCGGCTTGCGGAGCGGGCGGCGAAGTCGAACATCCCCGTCCTGATCGAGGGTGAGTCGGGGGTCGGCAAGGAGGTGCTGGCCCGGGCGATCCAGGGCTCGGGCGACCGGCGCGGAAAGCCTTTCGTCACCGTGAACTGCGGCGCGATCCCTGAGAACCTCGTCGAATCGACCCTGTTCGGCCACGAGAAGGGTGCCTTCACCGGCGCCACCGAGAAGCATGTCGGCAAATTTGTCGAAGCCTCGGGCGGGACGCTGTTCCTCGACGAGATCGGCGAGCTTCCGCTCGACGCCCAGGTGAAGCTCCTGCGGGCGCTACAGGAGGGCGAGGTCGATCCCGTCGGCGGCAAGCGCGCCGTGCGCGTCGATATCCGCCTGATCTCGGCGACCAACCGCTCGCTGCTCGACCTCGTGAAGCAGGGCAAATTCCGCGAGGATCTCTATTACCGCCTCAACGTCTTCCCGATGACGCTGCCGCCGCTGCGGGCGCGGCGTGAGGACATTCCGGATCTGGTGCGCTCGTTCTGTGCCCGGTTCGCGGCTGAGGAAGGCAAACGCCTGCGCGGCATCACGGCTGAAGCCATGGCGCTGCTCTCGCGCTACCCCTGGCCCGGCAACGTGCGCCAGTTGGAGAACGCTCTATTTCGTGCCGTGGTGCTCGCCGACGGCGACGAACTGACGGTGGCCGAATTTCCGCAGATCGCCGCGCAGGTCGAGGGCTTCGACGTGCGCATCCCGCCGCTCCCGGTGCAGGCGGCCCTGCCGGCGGGCGGCCTGGAACCGGTGCGGGAGATCGTCCGCGTCGAAGTGCGCGATCCGCACGCCATGTCCCTCGTGGTCGAGGAGACCGGCGACATGAAGACGATGGAGACGGTCGAGGCGGAGGTGATCCGCTTCGCCCTGCAATTCTACCGCGGCCGAATGTCCGAAGTCTCCCGCCGCCTCGGAATCGGCCGATCCACCCTCTACCGCAAGCTCAAGGAACTCGGCCTCGACGAGGAGGAGCGTTCCGAGGACGCCGCCTGATACTAGGGTGGAGGGAACAGCCGGCCAGGCTCGGCTGTTCGCTCTCAGGGTCCGGCTTGGCCTTAAGGCATGGCCGTGTGGTTGCGCACGGTCGCGCTTGGGTCGATGATCTTTAAGCAGAGCTGCGGCAGTCTCGGCCGTATCCAGGGAGTTGCCGACATGCGCGCTGCATCGGGAGCCGGAACGGGCATCGGGCGGACCCTGTCCGTCGCCTTGGCCGCCCTCTTCGCCTTCGGCCAAGCCCCGGTCCGTGCCGAGGAGCCCGCTGCCGCCGGGAGCGAGGTCGTCATCCGAAAGGCCGCCGTCGACCCGACGGAAGCTCCCGCCCTCTCCCCCGACACAAGCGAGGGGGCGCCCTCCGCTGCGGAAGTCCCCGCGCCGCCCGAGGAGCCGGCCCAGATCACCGTCATCCAAGGCCCGCCTGCGCCGGTCGCACCGAGCGAGCCGCTTCCGGCCGCCGTCTATGCCCGCCTCAACGACACCGCGCCGCTGCTGCAGCGGCTGACCGTCAAGGACCGCGAGGCAATCCAGGCCTTCTACGCGCTCGGCGATTTCAAGCCGGTCTGGATCGAGAAGGGCGCCTTCAATGCCGCCGCTCAAGCGGCGATCGCGCGCCTGCGCGCCGCGGGCGAGGACGGGCTCGATCCGAACGCCTACCCGGTGCCGGCGGTGGGCAAGCTCAGCCGCCCGGACACGGATGCCGAGATCGCCGAGGCCGACCTCAAGCTCTCCGCCGCGTTTGCCCTCTATGCCCGCGATGCCCGCGGCGGACGGGTGAACCCGGCCGCGATCTCCAAGCTGATCACGCCCACCCTCGATCTGCCGGCCGCCGACGCGGTGCTGACCCGCCTCGCCGCGGCGGGCGCCGGGGCCGGTGAGGTGCTGCAGGGCTACAATCCGCGTCAGCCGGGCTACCTCGCTCTGAAGCAGCGGCTTGCCGGCCTCAGGGCCGGGCGGACGCAAGGAGCGCCGAGCGTCAAGCTTCCCGACGGACCCGTCCTCAAGCTCGGCATGAGCGACCCGCGGGTGCCGCTGCTGCGCAGCCGGTTCGGCCTGGAGTCGCGCTCCGCCGGCACGCTCGATGCCGCGCCCGGCGAGTCCGACGCCTACGACCGCTCCGTCGCCGACGCCGTGAAAGACTTTCAGCGCAGCCGCGGCCTGCCGGCGAACGGCACGCTCACCCGCGCCACTGTCGCGGCGCTCGCCAATCCGAGCGTGCCGAAGGCGAGCGCGAGCGAGGCCGACATCCTCGTCAACATGGAGCGTTGGCGCTGGCTGCCCTCCGAACTCGGGCCGGACTACGTCTTCGTCAACGTGCCGGAGTTCAAGCTGAAGGTTTTTCGCGAAGGGCGCCTTCGCGACGAGACCCGGGTGATCGTCGGCAAGCCGACCAGTCCGACGCCGACCTTTTCGGGGATGATGGAGTATGCCGTCGTCAACCCGTCCTGGTACGTGCCGCCCTCGATCCTCAAGCAGATGCTCGCCTCTGGCCGCACCGCCGGGTTCGAGGTCGTGCGACGGGGCGGCGCGATCTCTCTGCGTCAGCCGCCGGGTGAGCGGAACGCGCTCGGCTTCATCAAGTTCATGTTCCCCAACCAGCACGCGGTCTACCTGCACGACACGCCGAACCGCTCGCTGTTCTCGGCCTCGACCCGCGCCTTCAGCCACGGCTGCGTCCGCGTGGACGATCCCTTCCGCTTTGCCGACGCGGTGTTGCCGAACTGGACCCAGGAGCGCCTGAAGAAGCTGATCGGCAAGGGCGAGCGGACGCTGCGCCTGCCCGAGAAGCTGCCGGTGCATCTTGCCTACTTCACCGCGGAGGTGGACGATCTCGGCTCCTACCGCACCCTTCCCGACCTCTACGGCTATGACGGCCCGATGAAGGTTGCGCTGGGTCTCAGCCCCCGCTCGGACGCGGTGGCGAAAGCTCCCGCCGCGCCGAAGAAAGCCGCCGAGGCCCGCCCGGTGCGGCGTCAGGCCGCGACGCGCGAGGCGGTGCGAAGCGAGCGCCGCGCCTCACCGCGTCGGGCACCTGACATGTTCGGCGAGACGGGGAATGGCCAAGTCTACGCCTATCCGCAGCGCAGCTTCTGGTAGGTGCGAGGCCGCACCGTTTCCCGCCCAGATCGGTGATTCTGGCATGCCGGGCGGGACAGCGCCGGATGATGCGCTTGCGAGGCTCTTTTTTGCCACGGTTCGCCCGTAGCGGTCGCTGAAGACGGCGAGCAGCACGGGCCCCGAGACGACCCGCCTTTCCGGTCCTCGGCCACCTTTGCGCCCCTCGCGGCATCGCCGATGTCGCGCCCGTCCCGCGAGGTGAGGACCATGCTGCGCACGATCCGGAACCGCCTGCCCTCGAACCGGACTTCGCATCCTTCGCGCCTGAAGCGTCTCGCTTCGGCGGCCGGCGCCATGGCCGCCCTGCTTCTGGCCGGGACCGTCGAGACCCAGGACGCGGTCGCCAATGGCGACACACGTACCCTTTCCTTGGCCCACGAGCATACCGGCGAGAGCCTGTCGGTGACGTTCAAGCGTGACGGACGCTTCGACCGCGCCGCCCTCGTCCAGCTCAACTGGCTCCTGCGGGACTGGCGCGAGAACGAATCGATCAAGATGGACCCGCGCCTGTTCGATGTCGTCTGGGAGGCGCAGCGCTCCATTGGTTCGACCGCGCCGCTGCGCATCGTCTCCGCCTATCGCAGCCCGAAGACGAACGGGATGCTGCGCCGCCGCTCCTCGGGTGTGGCCGAGTCCAGCCAGCACATGCTCGGCAAGGCCATGGACTTCTATCTCACCGACGCCTCGATCGATCAGATCCGTGCCATCGGCATGCGAATGCAGCGCGGCGGCGTCGGCTGGTATCCCCGCTCCGGCTCGCCCTTCGTCCATCTCGATGTCGGCTCGGTGCGATCCTGGCCGCGCATGAGCCACGATCAGCTCGCGCGGCTGTTCCCGGACGGCAAGACCGTCCACCTGCCCGCCGACGGCAAGCCGCTCGCCCGCTACGAGGAGGCGCGCGCCGAGATCCTGTCGCGCGGCGGCACGGTGCTCGGCTACACCGCGGTCGCCAGCGCCGACGAGATCGATGACGGACCGGGTCTCAAGGGCTTCTTCGCCTCGCTCTTCAGCGGCAGTGGGACGGACGCGCCGCCGGCCGCGCTCGCCAATGC
>JAGTAM010000669.1 GCA_023422485.1 Pseudomonadota bacterium
GTATAAGAGACAGGCCGCCACCTGATGACGACGTGAGAGCGATGCGCGCGCCTGGCCTCGCCTTCCTCCTCGCGCTGGTGTCGCTGCCCGCCGCCGCCCAGGTGCGCGGCGTCGAACTGCGCACGCCCCGCGCCTTCGGCTATTTTCAGGGCGACCTCGTGCAGGTGCAGGCCGAGATCCGCACCGATCCCGGCTTTTCCCTGCAGCGCCCGTCCCTGCCGAAGCCCGGCCCGGTCACCTACTGGCTCGACCTGCGCGACGTGCGCACGGAAGAGAGCCGGGGGGCTGACGGCTCGCATGTGATCCGCCTGCACCTGACCTATCAGGACTTCTACGTGGCGCTCGATGCCCGCACCCTCGAAGTGCCGGGCTTTCCCGTCACCGTCGAGAGTGCCGGCACGAACGGATCGACCACGGCGGTGGCGCAGGTGCCGGCCTGGAAGATCGGCGTCTCGCCCCTTCGCGAGGTGCAGCCCGAGCGGCGCGACGCCCCGGCCGAGTACCTCCGGCCCGATGGGCGCGCCCCGCGCCTCGATCCGCAGCCGGCGCTGGCCTCGGCCGCCGGTTTCCTCGCGCTCGCCGTCCTGGCGCTGGGGCTGCTGGCCTACGATCGGGCATGGTGGATTTTTGGACGCCGCCGGGGCCGGCCCTTCGCGCAGGCGCTGAGGGCGTTCCGCCGGGCGAAGCGGCAGTCGCACGGAGAGCCTCTGTACCGCGAGGCGCTGCTTGCCCTGCATCGCGGCCTCGACGCGACCGACGGGCGCCGGGTGCTCGCCGACGATCTCCCCGACTTCCTCGATCGTCATCCCGCCTTCCGGGCACAGGCGGACGGCCTCCAAAAGTTCTTCTCCGCCTCGCGGCTGGCCTTCTTCGGCCGGGATACCGCTGGAGCCGGCACGACGCTGCCCCTGCCCGAGGTCGAGACCCTGCTGCGCCGCCTCGGCGCGGTCGAGCGGAGCGCGTGACGCGGGTGACGGCGCTCCTCCCCTCCCTCGGCGTGGCCACGCCCTGGCTTCTGTGGCTCCTGCCGCTGGCGCTCCTGCCGCTGCTCCTGTCCGTCACCCGGCGCAATGCGGTGTCCTCGGTCGCGGCGGCACCCCAGGATCCCCTCTCCTCCGGCCTGCGGATCGCCCTGACCGCCGCCGGCATGCTGGCGGTCGGCGGCCTCGTCCTGGCGCTGGCCGGACCGTACCGCGCCGGCGAGCGGGTGACCCGCACCGGCATCGGCGCCCAGATCTCGATGCTGATCGACCGCTCGGGGAGCATGAACGAGACCTTCGCCGGCCGGCAGCCCTCGGGGGCAGAGGAATCGAAGGCCATGGCCTCCCGCCGCATCCTGCGCGACTTCGTCGGCGAGCGCGCCCACGACCAATTTGCCGTGACCGCCTTCTCCACGGCGCCGATGCTCGTCGTGCCGATGACCGACCGGCACGACGCCGTGCGCGCGGCGGTCGCCGCCATCGACCGGCCGGGCCTCGACTACACCAACGTCGCCCGCGGCCTCGGCATGGCGCTGTCGCAGTTCGGCGCGGGCGCGCCGGGCGTGTCGCGGGCGCTGCTCCTGGTGTCGGACGGCGCGGCGGTGATCGATCCGCGCATCCAGGCGCAGCTGCGCGCCGAGTTCGCCCGGGTGCAGCCGAACCTCTACTGGCTGTTCCTGCGCACCAAGGGCTCGCCCTCGATCTACGACAAGCCTGCGGGCGAGGACACGCCGCAGGCCGCGCCCGAGCGCCATCTCGACCTGTTCTTCAAGAGCCTGGGTGTGCCCTACCGCGCCTTCGAGGCCGAGGGCGCCGACGCGGTGGCGAATGCCGTGCGCCAGATCGAGGCGCTGGAGCGCGACCCGATCCCCTATACCGAGGAGCGCCCCCGCCGCGACCTGACCGGATGGGCCTACGGGATCGCCAGCTTCGGTCTGCTGCTCCTCGTCCTCGCCAAGCTCGCAGAAACGGATTTTGTCCGCACGCCCGCGCGGATGTCGTCGAAGCGCCGCGCTGATCCGGCTCCGACCTCCGGTGGGGCGGCCACCGTGCCGAAAAGGGCCGCCGCATGATGCCCTCCGCTCTCGCTCCCGCGCGTTCTCAATCCCCTTTCCCGTCCCTGCGCGCCCGGATCGGTGCGGGCGCGCGTCAGGTCTGGCGCAGCCTCCGCCCGACCCTGCTCGTGCTGCTGCCGATCCTGCTCGGCGCCGCCGCCGCCACCCTCGCGCTCGCGGCGTGGCGGGACACGCGCACCAACGCGGCCATCGCCGAACTGGAAGCGGGGCGCGACATCGCCGTCCTGCCCGACGCGCCGGACGCGCTCCTCGTCGCGCGGGTCAAGTTCCTGGCCTTCCGCGACCGCCTGGGCGAGACGGAGCCGCTGCTGGAGACCCTCGACAACCGCAGAGCCGGCAACGCGGCGGCCCGCGCCCGCTACATCGTCGCCAACGCCCGCATCCGCGAAGCCTTCCGGCTGATCGAGCGCAGCGAACTCGACAAGGCGGGCCCGCAGGTCACGCTCGCACGCCAGGACTACCGCCGGGCACTCCAGGCCCGGCCCGACTTCTGGGACGCGAAGTTCAACTTCGATGTCGCCTCGCGCCTGATCCGCGACTTTCCCGAATTCGACCGCAAGTTCGGCGACGAGCTGAAGGCCGAGCCCAAGCAGATCTGGACCGACATCCCCGGCCAGCCGCGGGGTGGACCGTGAGCGTCTGGGCCGAACTCCCGTTTGCGAGAAACCTGCGCGACCGCCGCTTCCAGTCGCTCGCCGCAGCCCTGCTGCTCGCTGGGCTCGCGATCGTCGTGCCGCCGCTGCCGCTGACCCGCTCGGGCGTCTCGGTGCTGGCGGTGGTCGACATCACCGGCAGCATGAACGTGCGCGACTATACGCGCGACGGGCGCCCGGCGAGCCGACTCGACATCGCCAAGGCAGCCCTGCGCGATCTGCTGCCGGACTTGCCCTGCGGGTCGCGCCTCGCGCTGGCCCTGTTCACCGAGCGGCGCCCCTTCCTGCTGTTCGCGCCGATCGAGGTCTGCGCCGATTTCGCGCCGCTCGACGGAGCAATCGCAGGCCTCGACTGGCGCATGGCCTGGGAGGGCGACAGCCGCGTCGCGGCAGGCCTGCACCGGGCCGTCGCCATGGCGGGTGAACTCGACACCGACCTTCTGTTCATCACCGATGGCCAGGAGACGCCGCCGCTCCCGGCCAACGGCATCCCGCCCTTCGAGGGCAGGCCGGGTGCGGTACGCGGCCTGATCGTCGGGGCGGGCGGCCACGCGCTGGCGCCGATCCCGAAATTCAACGATCGCGGCCGCGAGACCGGCTTCTACGCCGAGACCGACGAGCAGCAGGAGAACCGCTTCGGTCCGCCCCCGGCCGACGCGGAAGCGCGCGAGGGCTACAACCCGCGCAACGCCCCCTTCGGCGCCGCCGCGGCGAAGGGCGAGGAGCACCTCTCCTCCGTGCGCGAGCCGCACCTGAAAGCGCTCGCCGCCCAGACCGGCCTCGCCTACGCCCATCTCGACGGGCCGGACAGCCTGCGCGCGCCGCTGCTTGCGGCGGCGACCCCGCGCGCCCTGCCCGGCCGGCTCGACCTCCGCCCCTTCCTCGGCGCGGCGGCGCTCGCGCTCGTGCTCGCCAGCTTCCTCGCCGGTGCGCGGCGCGCCCGCCTCACACCCTTCACCCCCAGCAGGATGTCATAATGCGTCTGTCCCTTCTCGTTCTTCCACTCGCACTCGCCGCGACCGCCGCCCTCGCCCACGGCCCGACCCCGCAGAAAGTCTCTCAGTCGATCACGATCAAGGCGAGCCCGGACGCGGTGTGGAAGGTGGCGGGCGACTTCGCCGGCATCGGGACGTGGCATCCGGCGATCGCGAAGGCCGAGGGCAGCGGCTCCAAGGAGAGCGGCACCCGCACCCTCACCTTCAAGAGCGGCGGCAAGATCGAGGAGAGCCTCGACGAGTACAAGGCGGACGCGCGCACCTATTCCTACCGGATGGGCGAGCCGGACCTGAAGGCGCTGCCCGTCTCGTCCTACTCCGCGACCTTCACCGTGAGCCCGGAGGGCGACGGCTCCAAGGTCGAGTGGATGGGGCGCTTCTACCGCGGCGATACCGGCAACGAGCCCCCCGAGAACCTCAGCGACGAGGCCGGCAAGGCGGCGATGAACACGTACTTTTCGGAAGGCCTGAAGGGCCTGAAGGCGGCCGTGGAGGGTGGCAAGGCCAAATGAGCAAGTCCAAATGATCCGTTCCGCCCTCGCCGCGCTGCCCATCCTTCTGCTCGCCGGCCTGCCGGTGCGGGCCGCGACGGTCTACGTCGCGAGCCAGCAGGGAGCGCAGGTCACGCGCGTCGAGGCGGGCGCGGTCGCGGGCCACGCCACCGTCGCGAGCGCCCCCG
>JAGTAM010000031.1 GCA_023422485.1 Pseudomonadota bacterium
AACAAGCCTTGCAGCGGCCGGTGAGCAATCACCGGCCGCTTCGCATTCCGGCGGGCGAAAGCGCTAGCGCAGGGCCTCGGCGACCAGCGCCCCAGCGAGGAGGTCGGTGGTGTCGTAGGTGGGGAGCGGGCTGACGCTGTCGTCGATCAGCATGCCGATCTCGGTGCAGCCGAGGATCACCGCCTCGGCGCCCCGCGCCTGTAGCCGGGCAATGGCGTCGACGTAGATGCGGCGCGACTCCTCGCGCACGATGCCGAGGCAGAGCTCCTCGTAGATGATGCCGTTGAGGTTGGTGATGCCGACATCCGGCACCAGCACCTCGAGCCCGCGCGCCTCCAGCCCCTCGATGTAGAAGCGCTTCTCCATGGTGAAGCGGGTGCCGAGCAGGCCCACCTTGCCGATGCCGTCGGCCAGCAGCGCATCGGCCGTAGGCGCCGCGATGTGAACGAACGGCACATTGAGGGCGGCGACGATCTGCGGGGCGCAGATGTGCATGGTGTTGGTGGCGAGGCCGACGAGCCCCGCCCCCTGCGCTTCCAGCGCGCGGGCGATGTCGGCGAGGATGGCGCCGGCGCCGTCCCAGTTGCCGGCGCGCTGCATCGCTTCGATCGGCGCGAAATCGACCGAGTGAACGATGACCGGCGCGGAGTGCAGGCCGCCGAGGCGCGCCGCCGTCTCGCGATTGAGGATGGCATAGTAGTGGGCCGTGGATTCCCAGCTCATGCCGCCGATGAGGCCGATGGTCTTCATGCAGGCGTTGTAGCGGGACGACGCACGTGAAGGAAGAGCAGTGCGTCCCGCTCGGTCAGCCGCGGAGCTGGCCCGGGATGTCGCGGAAGGCCCGGATCACCTGCAGGTAGGCGTCGCGCTTGAACGGCACGATGAGGTCCGGCAGCGCCTCGAGCTGCTCCCAGCGCCAACTGTCGAACTCGGCCGGAAAGCGGCCGCCACCCGGGTCGGTGACGTTGATCTCGCGCTCGTCGCCCAAGAAGCGGAAGGCGAACCAGCGCTGGCGCTGGCCGCGGTACTTTCCCTTGAGCGCGATGCCCAGCGCCTCCTCGGGCAGGTCGTAGTAGATCCACTGCGGCGCCTCGGCGATGAGCTCGACCGACTTGATCGACGTCTCCTCGTACAGCTCGCGGTAGGCGGTGTCGCGCGGCGCCTCGCCCTTGTCGATGCCGCCCTGCGGCATCTGCCAGGGGGCGCCGAGCTCGGCCGAGGCCTCGGGATCGTCCTCCGGCTTGCGGCGGCCGATGAACACGAGGCCGTCGGCGTTGAAGATGGCGGTGCCCACGCAATCGCGGTAGGGCAGCGTCTCGCGGTCAACCATGGTCTTTTCCCATCAAGGCACTGGCGGGAACGATCTCTATGCCCTTGTCCGCGAGGCCGCGAGCCCATTCGGCGATCACCTCGATAGAAACCGGCAGCGCCGACACGATGCCGATGGCCGAGCCGGAGTCCTTCGCCTTGCTCTCGAGCGCCTCGAGCCCGGCGAGGATCGCCGAGCGCGAGGGATTGGTGTCGAGCATGGCGTCGACGCGCGCGAAGGGCACGCGGTTCGCCCGCGCCAGCTGCGGGGCCAGCGAGCGGTTGGAGGAGCCGTCGTCGAGATAGCCGAGCCCGCGGGCGCCGAGCTCCTCCATCATCGGGCCGAAATCGGCGCCCGAAGCGGTGAAGCGGGCGCCCATGTTGTTGAGCAGCCCGACATAGCCGCCGAACCGGCTCATGACGCGGAACAGCTTGCCGAGGTTGTCGCGGGGCGGCTGGCCGGTGAGCAGGGTATCGGGGCCCGGATCGTTGTCGGGGTAGTCGAAGGGTTCGAGCGGCACCTCGAGCAGCACTTCATGACCGCCGGAGCGGGCACTGGCGACGCTGCGATCCAGCCCCTTGCCGTAGGGCGCGAAGGCGAGCGTCACCTCGTCCGGCAGCTTCTCGATCGCCTCCAGCGTGCCACTGGCGTTGATGCCGAGGCCGGAGACCACGATGGCGAGCAGCGGCTTGCCTGTCGTGGCCGCCGCATCCGGGGCACGCGAATAGGCGGAGAACGGCGTCTCGCCGGTCGAGGAGATGCGCGGGATGGGACCGAACTCGGTTTCCTCGACGAGGTCGGGGAGGATCGCGGCAGGGTCGGCCGAAGCCAGCTCGACGGCCTCGTCCGGGCTCGCGCCGCTGCCCGGCACCGGGATCATCTCCGGGTCGGCAGTGATGGTGGCGGGGAGGCGCGTGCCGGTCGAGACGGCGCCGGCGATGGCGTTGCCGTTGACGGTGGAGTTGATGGCGACGGTGGCGGACGGGCGGCCGCCCTCGGGGGTATCCACCAGCAGCACGGTAGCCACGGCGCCGGCCCCGATCAGGCCGAGGAGGGCGAAGGCGGGGCGGGCGATCGGCACCCGGCGGAGGGCGCGGCTGGCGGCCGCTTTCTGGAGCCGCGTGCGGCGGCGGCTGAGCGGGGCGCTGAGATCGGACATGCCGGCTAATCCCGAAAGCAGACGGGGCGGCGAATCGGCCGCCCCGCAGGGGATCAGTGTGACGAGGGAGACGGTAACGAAGCGTTAACTGGCCGCGCTGTCGAGCTTGGGCGGATAGGCCGGGTTCTGCTCTTCGCCGTTGATCAGCTTCAGCGCGAACTGCAGCTGGTTGTCCTTCTCGGCCTCGGCCGGGACATAGACCGACGAGCCGACGGTCGCCTGCTCCTCGGTGCCGCCGCCGATCTGTCCGGGCAGCGCCGCTTCGCCCAGGATCTCGTCGCGGCCCTTGAACTCGTCGGGCACGTCCTGGGTGATGGTGATGTCGGGCTGGATGCCGGCCGCCTGGATGGAGCGGTTGTTCGGCGTGTAGTAGCGGGCGGTGGTCAGCCGCATGGCGCCGTCCGCGCCGAGCGGAATGATCGACTGCACCGAGCCCTTGCCGAACGAACGGGTGCCCACCAGCGTGGCGCGCTTGTGGTCCTGCAGGGCGCCGGCGACGATCTCGGCCGCCGAGGCCGAGCCGCCGTTGATCAGCACCACCAGCGGCACGTCGGCGATCTTCTGGTCGAGCGCATCGGGCCGCGCGTCATAGCGCGAGCTCTCGGTTTCGAGGCGGCCGCGCGTCAGCACCACCGAACCCTGCGGCAGGAAGGCGTCCGACACGTAGACGGCCTGGTCGACGAGGCCGCCGGGGTTGTTGCGCAGGTCGAGCACGAAGCCCTTGGGAGCATGGCCGAGCTGCGTGTAGGCATCGTCGATCGACTTCTTGATGCCCGGGAAGGCCTGCTCGGAGAAGCGGGCGAGGCGGATCACCGCGATCTCGCCCTGCATGGTCAGGCGGGCGGCACGGGTGGCGATGATGTCGCGGGTCAGCTCGAAATCGAGCGGCTGGTCGACGCCCTCACGCACCACGGTGATCTCGATCTTGGTGCCGACCTGGCCGCGCATCTTGGCCACCGCCTCGTCGAGCGACAGGCCCTGCACCGGCGCGCCGTCGAGCTCGACGATGAAATCGCCGGCAAGGATGCCGGCCTTGGCCGCCGGGGTGTCGTCGATGGGCGAGACGACCTTGATCGCCCCTTCTTCCATCTGCACCTCGATGCCGAGCCCGCCGAACTGGCCGGTAGTGTCTTCCTGCACGTCGGCGTAGTCGATCGGCTCCATGTAGTCGGAATGCGGGTCGAGCGAGGTGAGCATGCCGCGCAGCGCCGCATGGATCAGCTTCTTCTCGTCCGGAGCCTCGACATACTCGGCGCGGATGCGGTCGAATACCTCACCGAACAGCGACAGGTCCGAGTAAATCTCGTCGGCGGTGCGCGGCTTGGCCGGCAGTTCCGCTGTTTCCTGGGCGATCAGCGGCGCACAGGCGAGGCCCAGGCCGAACAGCACGGCGGCGGAAACGGCAGTACGGAATGGCGTCAGGCGCATAAACTTCTATCCACTCTGGGTTGGAGTTGCCGC
>JAGTAM010000043.1 GCA_023422485.1 Pseudomonadota bacterium
GGAGGGGAGGACGGCAGCGGAACGATCCCGGAAAAGCGACGTTCGACGATTCTTGTCGTGGACGACTCGATCACGACTCGCACCCTGGAGAAAAGCATCTTGGAAGCGGCGGGCTACCGCGTGATCGTCTGCGTCGACGGGCAGGAGGCGCTCGACCGCCTGCGGGCGCGGATCGAACCCGTCGACCTGGTCGTGGCGGATGTCGAGATGCCGCGCCTGACCGGCTTCGGCCTCGTCGAGGCGCTGCGGTCCGAGGAGGATTTCGCGCGGCTCCCCATCGTGCTGATGACGTCGCGCGGCGACGAGGAGGACGTGGCGAGAGGGTTGGAACTCGGCGCCGATGCCTACCTGACCAAGCAGAAATTCGATCAACGCGAACTCCTGGATACCATCGGTCAATTGCTGTGAACGGAGGGACTGAGCATCCGCGCGTGCGCGTTCTGGTTGTCGAGGACTCGCTCGTGGTGCGGATCCTCCTCACCCACATCATCGCCCGCGATCCGCGTCTGGAACTGGCCGGCGCGGTCGAATCCGGCGAGGCGGCCCTGGCAGCGATCGACACCCTGCGGCCGGACGTGATCTCCATGGACATCCGCCTGCCCGGCATCGACGGATTGGAGACGACGCGGCGGATCATGGCGAGCCGGCCGACACCGATCGTGGTGATCGCCGATTCGGTCGAGGATTCCTCGCTCAAGATCTCGATGAACGCCTTGCGGGCCGGCGCGCTCTCCGTGGTGGAGAAGCCGGTGGCCACCACCAACGACGGCTATGAAGCGGTCGCGGGCCATATCTGCACGCAGCTTCGCATCATGGCCGCCGTGCCGGTGATCCGCCGCCGGCCGATCGGCGCGGAATGGAGCGCGCGCAAGGCCGCCCCCGCACCGGACCTGCCGCTCCTCTCGGAATCGGGTGCCGCACCGAGCGTGCTGGCGGTCGCCGCCTCCACCGGCGGCCCGCCCGCGCTCGCCAAGGTGATCGGCGGCCTCGCTGCGGATTTTCCGCTCCCCGTTCTGCTCGTCCAGCATATGGGGGCGGCCTTCATGGACGGCTTCGCGAGCTGGCTCGACGGCGTGGTGCCGCTGGCCGTCGGCGTGGCGCGGGACGGTCAGACGATGCAGCCCGGCCACGTCTACGTCGCGCCGGGCGACCGGCATCTCGAACTCGGCGCGAGCGGGACGCTGCGGGTCAGCGACGCCGCGCCCGTCGGCGGTCAGCGCCCGGCCGCGACCGTCCTGTTCCGCTCCGTTGCCCGGCAGGCCGGGCCGCAGGGCATCGGCGTGCTCCTCACCGGCATGGGCGAGGACGGCGCGCAGGGCCTGCTCGACATGCGCAAGGCCGGCGCCGCCACGGTGGCCGAGCACGAAAGCAGCGCCGTCGTCTACGGCATGCCCGCGGCGGCGGTGCGCCTCAACGCGGCCGCCCGCGTGCTGCCCGTCGATCAGGTGGCGTCCCATCTCCTGCGGCTCGCGCAGAGGAAGCCGGCATGACCGCGAGCGCAAAGCCCGCCACCACGCCCGGCCACCGGCTGTTGCTGGTGGAAGATTCGGAGACTCAGGCGCTCGAACTGCGCCTGCAGCTCGAAGCGCAGGGTTTCTCGGTCAAGCGCTGCGCCACGGCGGAGGCCGCGCTCGACCTGCTCAACACCGACCTCCCCGACCTCGTCGTCGCCGACCACCACCTGCCGGGCATGAACGGCGACGAGTTCACGCGGCAGATGCGCCTGTCGCTGCGCACCCGCGCGCTCCCGGTGGTGATGCTCACCGGCACCCGGAACGGCGAGCGCCACGGCTTCGAGAGCGGCGCCGACGCCTACGTCGAGAAATCCGCCGACCGTGATCTTCTCGTGCTCCGCATCCGCGCGCTGCTGCGCGAGCGTAAGAGCAGCGCCACGGAAGGCCCGTCCGGCGCCGCCTTCCGCCGCGGCCGGGTGCTCGTCGTCGACGGCAGCGCCACCTACCGCGCCTTCTTCACGGGGCTCCTTACCCAGGAAGGCCATACCGTGGTCGCCGCGGCCGACCGTTCGGCGGCGCTGGCCGCCCTCGACGAGCCCGGCGCCGGGTTCGACTGCGTGACGCTCGACCTCGTCGGCAGCGCCTATGACGGCATCGCGCTCTGCACCGAGATCGCCGAGCGCCGCATGAAGGCGCCGGAGGGCGGCGGCAACGCCTTCCCGCTCGTCGGCATGGCCGGGGACAAGCCGGACAAGAGCCTGCTGGTGGCCGCCTTTGCTGCGGGCGCCGACGACGTGGTCTCGAAGGCCGATGGCGAGGTGCTGGCGATGCGGGTGCGCGGCCTCGTCCGCCGCCGCCTGCTGGAGGAGGACAACCGCCGCATCTCCGGCGAATTCGGCGACCGCGAGCGGGCGGTCGAGCGCGCCCGCGCCGAGGCCGAGGCCGCCGCCGCCCGCGCCGCTTTGGCCGATGCCCTGGAACAGGCCAACAGCGACCTGGAGGACGCCAACCGCAAGCTCACGGAAGCGCAGGCCAAGCTCGTCCAGGCCGCCAAGATGGCTTCGCTCGGCGAGTTGGTGGCCGGCATCGCACACGAGATCAACAATCCGCTCGCCTTCATCCTGGCGCATCAGGGGACGGGGGAGCGCCTGCTCGGCGAATTGCCGCCGCCCGAGGCGCCCGAGGGGCACCGGGCGCTGACGAAAGCGCGCGACCGCGTCGGTTCGATGCGGCTCGGCCTCACCCGTATCCAGGAACTCGTGCTCAACCTGCGCAAGTTCTCGCGTCTCGACGAGGGCGAGCGCGGCCTCGTCAACGTTCCGGAGGCGATCGAGACGGTGCTGGCGCTGATCCAGCACAAGCTTGGCACGCGCATCCACGTCGAGCGCGACTTTTCCGGGCGGCCGGAGATCTCCTGCACCCCGGCGCTCCTCAACCAGGTCGTCATGAACATCCTCGGCAACGCGGCGGACGCGATCTCGGGCGAGGGCACGATCACGGTAGCGACCTATTCGGATGCGGAGACCGACATGATCCGCATCAGCGATACCGGGCCGGGTATTCCGGAGGATTTGCGGGAGAAGATCTTCGAGCCGTTCTTCACGACGAAGCCGGTCGGATCGGGGACCGGACTCGGCTTGGCGATTGCGTACAGCGTCGTTCAGGCGCATAGCGGCTCGCTGACCGTGGAGACGGCGCCGGGCGGCGGCGCGAGCTTCGTCATCGGCATTCCGA
>JAGTAM010000045.1 GCA_023422485.1 Pseudomonadota bacterium
CCAGCATCGCGCCAGGCTCCGCCGCCTCGACCTCGCCCCAGCCATCGATCAGGCGGACCGTCCGCTCATCGACGGCGGAGGCCGCCCGCACGAGGCGGCGCAGCGGCGCCTTGGGACCGGCGAGCAAGACGCGCTCACCGGCCTTGAGGGCCGCGCGCACGGCCTTGGCGAAGGCCGTCTCGGGACGGCGCTCGCGGGCGAAGACCGGCCCGACCACCGGCTCGGCCGCGTCTCCGGTCGCGGTGGCGAGGCGCCGGGTCTCGATCAGGGCCGCCCACGCCTCGGGCGCGAGGTAGAGATCCGGCGCCCTATCGGGCCGAGATGCCAATCCGCTTCCGGCGGACAGGCCCTCCGCCTCGCGTCCCTCGGCAATCTGCTCGAAGAAGGCGGCGGCGCGCTCCTCCACGCCGTCTTCGACGACGAGGCGCGCCTCGGGCACGTAATCGAGGACGGTCACGAGAGACGGGTAGAACCGCGCCAGCCGGTGCTCCTGGCCGGTGAAGGGCTCCAGGGACACGCCCGAATCCGGGTCCAGGATGATCTCGGTGGCGGGATCGATCACGAGCCGCTCGGTCTCGACCTTTGAACGCTGCGATACCGGATCGTAGGAGCGGATCGCGGTGATGCGGGTGCCGTCGTGCTCGACCCGGCAGGGGAGCGGCGCGGCCGCCGGGAACACGTCGAGGGTCCGCCCCCGGACCGCCACCTCGCCGGGCTCGTCGACGCGGTCGTCGAGGATGTAGCCGAGCCGAACCAGCTGCGCCGTCAGATGCTCCGCATCGAGCGGATCGCCGACGCGCAGTTCGACATGGGCGCCCGCCCATGTCTCCGGCGGGGGCGCGCGCTGCAGGAGCGCGGGGGCGGTGGTGAGCAGGAGGTCGGGTTGCGCCCGGACGTCGGTCAGCCAGCGCAGCACGCCGGCGCGGGCGCCCATCACGCCGCGCGAGGGCGAGGCGCGATCGAAGGGCAGGCAATCCCATTCGGGATAGACCGCCACGCTCCGCTCCGGGGCCAAGGCCCGCAGAATTGCGGCGATCTCATCGAGACGGCGCCCGTCGCGGGCCACATGGATCAGCGGTTGCGCGGCGCCGGCCAAGCCGAGCAGGGCGACCGCCAGGGCCCCCGTCGGAATCAGCGGAGCGGCAGCCGCTTCGTGACGAGGATCCTGATCGTCCCGGGGCTCGGCGGTCCTGGGCTTCGCGGTCCTGGGCTTCGCGGTCCTGGGCTTTGCCATCTCTGTTCCGTGCAGGCGACGTCCGGGTCGGCCTTTGGGAACACCGCACAGCCTGTCGGCGGTTCCTGTCCGGCCACGCGATTGCCGGCACTCTTCGCACTTCGCTGGGGACGACTGGGGAGAAAGCGACAACACGACACGGCCGCGGCGTCGGCCGATCGTGCTGATCACGGGCGCCGACCGCCCGCCCGATGGGGCCCAAGCCCGCCCCGGCCTCAGCGGCCGAGGACGTCGGCCTCCACCGTGCCCACGGCCTCGGCCTGCTCGCCCGCGACGGCCCGATCGGACTTGCGCTTGAGGATGGCGCCGATGCCGATGACGAGGACGGCGCCGAGGGCACCCGCCACGAAATGCAGACTGGGCTGCAGAGCGGTGGGCATGGCCTCGATCACGTGCTGCTGCACCATCCGATCGGTGACGATCATCTCGCCCGCCACCCAGCCGAGAAGCCCGCCGCCGAACCAGATCAGCATCGGGAACCGGTCGATCAGGCGGGTGATCAGGGTCGCGCCGACCACGAGGAGCGGGACGGAAAGAGCCAGGCCGATGATGAAGAGCTCATCGTGCCCCTTGGCGGCCCCCGCCACGGCGACGACGTTGTCGAAGCTCATGACCGCATCGGCGACGGCGATCGTCCAAATTGCCTTGGGCAGGCTGGACTGCTCCTTGATGCTGCTCTCGTCCTCCTCCTCGCCGCGCACCAGCTTCACGGCGATGTGCAGCAGGATCATCCCGCCGACGACTTTGAGCAGCGGCACCGCGAGAAGCTGCGAGATGATGAGGGCGAAGACGATCCGCAGAAGCGCCGCGACCAGGGCACCGACATACACACCGATCCGCCGCTGCCGTTCGGGCAGCCCTCGGCACGCCAGGGCGATGACCACGGCGTTGTCGCCCGACAGGAGGATGTCGATCCAGATGATCTGGAGAAGGGACAGCAGGAAGGAGGAACTGAGATAGGTGTCCACGTTTCGCTCGCTTTCGCTGCCCCAGCCCGTCACGGCGATGCGAACGCCGGCGTTCGCACCGTGGTCTCACAGGACGATGAGGATGTTCGGTCAGACCGGCCGCATCATTCAAGGGGAGCGCCGGCTCGATGGGCTTCTCCGGCGAAGGGATGCCGGATCGCTGCTGATCGCGCAGCGACGTTCGCCGAAGGCCGGTCCCGTTGGCAACCCGCCCGGGACCGGCCCTCGAAGGCGTATCAGGGGTTGCCCTCGGCGGCGGACCGGAGGACGGGCGTCCAGCGGGCGACCTCGCTCTCGACGAGCTTCTGAAGCGCGTCGGGTCCGGCCTCGGCCTCCTTCGGCACCGTACCGCCGAGTTCGAGGATGCGCTTCTTGGCGCCCGCATCCTTCAGGGCCGTGTCGAGGGCGGCGACGAGCTTGGCCCGGACATCGGCCGGCAGTCCCTTCGGCGCGAAGACGGCGTTCCAGGCGCTGACCTCGTATTCGGGCAGGCCCGCCTCCTTGGTGGTCGGCACGTCGGGCAGGCTCGGGGAGCGCTCGGGGGTCGCGATGGCGTAGGCCTTGATCGTGCCGCCGGTGATCTGCGGGGCGACGTTGACGATCTGATCGGTCATGAAGTCGACTTGGCCTGCCACCAGGTCGTTCAGCGCAGGCCCGGTGCCGCGATAGACGACCAGCGTCGGCTTGGCGCCGATGAGCGAGTCGAACAGGATGCCCGTCGAGTGCGAGACGGAGCCGACGCCCGCATGCGCTTGGTTGACCGAGGCGCCGCCGGTCTTGAGCGCCTCGATGAATCCCTTCAGATCGGGCGCCGCCATCGATTTCTTGGCAACGATGACGATCGGCGTGCCGGCGGCGAGGCCGATCGGGTCGAAGCTCTTGGCGGGGTCGTATTTCAGGCCCTTGAACAGGGCCGGCGCCGCGCCGTGCGTGCCCATATGGCCCATCATGATGGTGTAGCCGTCGGGCGAGGCCTGCGAGGCTCGGGTGATCCCGGTCGTGCCGCCGGCGCCCGTCACGTTCTCGATGACGACCTGCTGGCCCAGCGCCCGCGACATCGGCTCGGCGACGATGCGCGCGACGACGTCGGTCGGGCCGCCGGCCGCGAAGGGCACCACCATGGTGATCGGGCGCTGGGGGTAGGTGTCCGCCGCCGCCCCGAAGGCGGCGAGCACCGACAGGAGACTGATCGCGAGAGCCGTTCTCATGGTTTCCTCATCTCTTCCTGATTTCGTCTCGTCGGAGCGTTCCGGCCCCCTCGGGGACCGGGCCGCTCAGGCTTCCGTGAAGACCTCGTCGCGGCTTCGTCGCAGTGAGGGCAACAGCGCCAGCGCCAGAATGGTGAAGGCGACGAGGAACAGCACCGCGCTGACCGGACGCTCCAGGAAGACCATGGCGTCGCCGCGGGACAGGGTGAGCGCGCGCCGAAGGTACTCCTCCATCAGCCGGCCCAGCACGAAGCCCAGCAGGAGCGGCGCGGGCTCGAAGCCGAACTTGATCAGCGCGTAGCCGAAGATTCCGAAGGCCGCGATCAGCATCACGTCGGTCGGCAATGAATTGATCGAGTAGATGCCGATCGAGCAGAACATCAGGATTGCGGGGAACATCAGCCGGTAGGGCACCTTCAGCAGGCGCACCCAGATGCCGACCAGCGGCAGGTTGATGACCAGCAGCATCAGGTTGCCGATCCACATCGAGGCGATCATGCCCCAGAACAGGTTGGGGCTCTTGGTCATCACGCCGGGCCCCGGAACGATGCCGTGGATCGTCATCGCGCCGACCATCAGCGCCATCACGGCGTTGGGCGGAATGCCGAGGGTGAGGAGCGGGATGAAGGCCGTCTGCGCGCCCGCATTGTTGGCGCTCTCCGGGCCGGCGACGCCCTCGATGGCGCCGCGGCCGAAGCGGCTCGGATCGCGCGCGATGCGCTTCTCGACGGTGTAAGCGGCAAAAGGCCCGAGGACGGCGCCGTTGCCGGGCAGGATGCCGAGCGTCGCCCCGATCGCGGTGCCGCGCAGGGTCGCGGGCATCGCCTGCCGCAGATCCGCCAGACCCGGCAGCAGGCGGCCGATGCGCGCCCGCGCAATCTCCCGCGTCTCGGTCTGGTCGAGGTTGCGCAGGATCTCCGCCACGCCGAACAGGCCCATCGCCAGCACGGAGAAGTCGATGCCGTCGGTCAGGAAGGTGAAGCCGAAGGTCATCCGCTCCTCGCCGGTCTCGAGGTCGGTGCCGACGCAGGCGAACAGGATGCCGACCAGGATCATGGCCACGGCCTTGAGCACGGAGCCGTGGGCGAGGACGACGGCGAAGGCCAGCCCCATCACCATCAGGGCGAAGTATTCCGCCGGCCCGAAGATCAGCGCGAGGCG
>JAGTAM010000070.1 GCA_023422485.1 Pseudomonadota bacterium
GGGGGGCCTAGAACCACGGCGGGCCGGCGGGCCGGCCCGGGGGCGGAACGGGAGAAGACCCTGCGGACAGCGGGGCGCACTGACAAGCTTCTCCCCGCCGATGGGCGGGCGAACGGGGCCGATTGCCCGGCCCTGTCGCCCCACCGCAACAACGCTCGCGGGGAAGCCGCTCGGATCAGACCGCCTTCTGCATCGGCACCACGTTGTGGAGCGTACGGTCGGCGCCGTCGAAGAAGCGGCGCACGTTGCGCGCCGCCTGCCGGATGCGCTGCTCGTTCTCGACCAGCGCGATTCGGACGTAATCGTCGCCGTGCTCGCCGAAGCCGATCCCCGGCGCCACTGCGACGTCGGACTTCTCCAGAAGCAGCTTGGAGAATTCCAGGCTTCCGAGCTCCCGGAATTTCTCCGGGATCGGCACCCAGGCGAACATCGAGGCCTCGGGCGTGGGCAGCTTCCACCCGGCCTTGCCGAAGGATTCGATCAGGGCGTCGCGGCGCTTCTTGTAGGTCGCCCGCATCTCCTTGATGCAATCGTCCGGCCCATTGAGCGCGGCGGTGGCCGCGACCTGAATCGGCGTGAAGGCCCCGTAATCGAGGTAGGATTTGACCCGCGTCAGCGCCGCGAGCAGCCGCTCGTTGCCGACCGCGAAGCCCATGCGCCAGCCCGCCATCGAGAAGGTCTTCGAGAGCGAGGTGAACTCCACCGTGCAGTCCATGGCGCCCGGCACCTGCAGCACCGAGGGCGGCGGATTGTTCTCGTCGAAATAGACCTCGGCATAGGCCAGATCCGAGAGCAGGATCAGCTCGTGCTTCTTCGCGAAGGCGACGAGATCGCGGTAGAAATCGAGGCTCGCGACGTAGGCCGTCGGGTTCGAGGGGTAGCAGACGACGAGCGCCACGGGCTTCGGAATCGAGTGGACGACCGCCTTCTCGAGCGCCGGGAACATGGCCGGGGTCGGCTCGGCCGGCACGGAGCGGATCACGCCGCCCGCCATCAGGAAGCCGAAGGCGTGGATCGGGTAGCTCGGATTGGGCACCAGCACCACGTCGCCCGGCGCCGTGATCGCCTGGGCCATGTTGGCGAAGCCCTCCTTCGAGCCCAGCGTCGCCACCACCTGGGTGTCGGGGTTGAGGCTCACGCCGAAGCGGCGCTGGTAGTAGCCGGCCTGGGCCCGGCGCAGACCGGCGATGCCCTTGGAGGCGGAGTAGCGGTCGGTGCGCGGCTTGCCGGCGGTCTCGACGAGCTTCTCGATGACGTGGCGCGGGGCGTCGAGATCCGGGTTGCCCATGCCGAGATCGATGATGTCGGCGCCACGGGCTCGGGCGGCGGCCTTGATCCGGTTCACCTGCTCGAAGACGTATGGCGGAAGGCGCTTGATGCGGTGGAAATCGGTCATGGCGTCGTTCTGTCCGGTGTCGCGAACCCTCCTCCCGCGGGGAATCGTCGGCGGTGAGGAGTCGGTCTGTTTACCACCGACGCGCCCGCGCGCCGATATGAAATCTCAATGCCGGAACCGCAAAACCCGGCCCGAAACGCGCAACGCCCCCTCACTGCACCGGATTGGGCGCCAGCCCCTTGGCGGCGTCCTTGGCCGCCCCTTCCGCCGCACGCCCCTTGGCCTCGTTGCGGTTGCGCGCCCCTTCGAGTTCCGCCTGCAGCGCGCTCTGCCCCGCCGAGCTGCGGGCACGGATGGCGCGCCGCGGCGCCGATTCGCCCACCGGCATATAGGTCGCGTCGCTCTTGCGGGACTGTGCCACGAAGTCGGGTGCCTCCACCGGCTTGATACCGGAGCCCGCGCCGACCATGGCCGCCTTCAGCGGATTCACGTCGCTCGCACAGCCGCCGGCCGCGGCCAGGGCGACCAAGACGGCGGAGGCCGGCAGGGCCAGGGCAACGGCGCGGGCGGCACGGCGCACGATCATGACAACGGTCTGGAAATGGAGCCTGGGGCGGGCGACATCTGCTGGGTGGGGCGTTAATTTGTCGGAAACGAGGCTCGGGCCGCCGGGAGAGGCGGAATGCGGGCGGACCCTGGGAGGACGTGTCGCGTGGCCACGGAGCGGACGAGCCCGGCAGCACCGGATTTCGAGACCATCGCGCGCAACGCGAATCAACTTGCGGAGGCGTTCCGGCAATCGGCGGCGGCCTCGCTCAAACCGTTCGACCCGGCGGGGCAGGGAACCGGTCTGCCGGCCGCCAAACTCCAGGGCTCCGACGAGATCGACGAGATGACCCGCACGCTCACGCGGGTCGCCGAGACATGGCTGAAGGATCCGGAGAAGGCGCTCCAGGCCCAGACCAAGCTCACCCACTCCTTCGCCGCACTGTGGGCCTCGACCCTGTCCCGGATGCACGGCGCTCCCGCCGTGCCGATCGTCGAGCCCGAGGCCAAGGACAAGCGCTTCGCCCATGCCGATTGGAGCGCCAACCCGGTCTTCGACCTGATCAAGCAGAGCTACCTCATCCTCGGCCGCTGGGCGGAGGAGATGGTCGAGACAGCCGACGGCATCGACGAGCACACCCGCCACAAGGCCGAATTCTACCTGCGTCAGCTCCTCTCGGCCTACTCGCCCTCGAACTTCGTGATGACGAACCCCGAGCTTCTGCGCCAGACGCTGGAGGAGGGCGGCGCCAACCTGATGCGCGGCATGAAGATGCTGCAGGAGGATCTGGAAGCCGGCGGCGGTCAGCTCCGCGTGCGCCAGACGGACCTGAACGCCTTCACCTTCGGCGAGGACGTGGCCGTGACCCCCGGCGAGGTCATCTTCCGCAACGACCTGATGGAGCTGATCCAGTACACGCCCACGACCGAGACGGTGCTGAAGCGTCCGCTGCTGATCGTGCCGCCCTGGATCAACAAGTACTACATCCTCGATCTCAACCCGAAGAAGAGCCTCATCGGCTGGATGGTCTCTCAAGGCATCACGGTGTTCGTGATCTCCTGGGTCAATCCGGACGAGCGCCACCGGGACAAGGACTTCGAGTCCTACATGCGCGAAGGCATCGAGACCGCCATCGACATGATCGGCGTCGCCACCGGCGAGACCGACGTCGCGGCGGCGGGCTACTGCGTCGGCGGCACCCTGCTCGCCGTGACGCTGGCCTACCAGGCGGCCACCGGCAATCGGCGGATCAAGAGCGCGACCTTCCTCACCACGCAGGTCGACTTCACCCATGCCGGCGACCTCAAGGTCTTCGCCGACGAGGGGCAGATCCGGGCGATCGAGGAGCGGATGGCCGAGCGCGGCTATCTGGAGGGCGCGCGCATGGCCAACGCCTTCAACATGCTCCGGCCCAACGACCTGATCTGGTCCTACGTCGTCAACAACTACGTGCGCGGCAAGCCGCCGGCGGCCTTCGACCTGCTCTACTGGAATGCCGACGCCACCCGGATGCCGGCGGCCAACCACTCGTTCTACCTGCGCAACTGCTACCTCAACAACACGCTCTCAAAGGGGCAGATGGTGCTCGGCAACGTGCGCCTCGACCTCAAAAAGGTGAAGGTGCCCGTGTTCAACCTCGCCACCCGCGAGGATCACATCGCCCCGGCGCTCTCCGTGTTCGAGGGATCGGCGAAGTTCGGCGGCAAGGTCGATTACGTGCTGGCGGGCTCCGGCCACATCGCCGGCGTGGTTGCCCCGCCTGGACCCAAGGCGAAGTACGGCTTCCGCACCGGAGGGCCGGCCAGGGGCAAGTTCGAGGACTGGATCGAGAAATCGACCGAGCATCCCGGCTCGTGGTGGCCCTACTGGTTCAAGTGGTTGGAGGAGCAGGCGCCCGAGCGCGTGCCCGCGCGCATCCCCGGAACGGGAGCGCTGACCTCCCTCGCACCGGCGCCGGGCACCTATGTGCGCATGAAAGCCTGAGGAAACGACAGGAACCGTGCATCCACCGCATCGCTGTTGCGGACACGGGACCGTGATTTGCCTTATCTGATCCCGGGGCCGGCTTCCCGCCCCGGGAGGATGGACGCAGGGTGCAGCACGCCACCGAACTCATCTCGATCATCGCGCTCGGCTTGGTCTGCGCATTCATCGGCGGCATGCTGGCTCAGCGGATTCGGCTGCCGCCCCTCGTCGGCTACCTCGTCGCCGGCATCGCCATCGGCCCGTTCACCCCCGGTTTCGTCGGCGATCCGGCGCTGGCGAGCCAGCTCGCCGAACTCGGCGTCATCCTGCTGATGTTCGGCGTCGGCCTGCACTTCTCCATCGGCGACCTGCTGGCGGTGCGCACCATCGCCTTGCCCGGCGCGATCGTGCAGATCGCGGTGGCGACCGCCATGGGCGCCGGGCTCGCCTGGGGCTTCGGCTGGGGCGCGGGGGCAGGACTCGTCTTCGGGCTTGCGCTTTCGGTGGCCAGCACCGTCGTGCTGCTGCGGGCGCTCGAAGGGCGCGGCCTGCTCGACACCGACAAGGGCCGGATCGCCGTCGGCTGGCTGATCGTCGAGGATCTCGCCATGGTGGTGGCCCTCGTGCTGCTGCCGGCGGTGGCCCCCGCGCTCGGCGGCGAGGCGGCGGGCCTGGTGGGCCACCATGTCGTGCCGGATCACGGCCTGTGGGTCACGCTGGGGCTGACACTGGCCAAGGTCGGCGTGTTCATCGCGGTGATGCTCATCGGCGGACGCCGGGTCGTTCCCTACCTGCTCGGGCTCGCCGCCCGCACCGGCTCGCGGGAGCTGTTCACCCTGGCGGTGCTGGCAAGCGCGGTCGGCATCGCCTACGCCTCCTCCGAACTGTTCGGCGTGTCCTTCGCGCTCGGCGCCTTCTTCGCGGGCATGGTGCTCGCCGAATCCGATCTCAGCCATCAGGCGGCCGCCGATTCCCTGCCGTTGCAGGACGCCTTTGCGGTCCTGTTCTTCGTCTCGGTCGGGATGCTGTTCGATCCGGGCATCGTCCTGCGCGAGTCCCTCGCGATCCTCGGCGTCGTCGGGGTCATCGTGTTGGGCAAGTCGCTCGCGGCCATCGCCATCGTGCTGGCCTTCGGCCATCCCGTGGGGACTGCGCTCACCATCGCCGCCAGCCTCGCGCAGATCGGCGAATTCTCGTTCATCCTTGCCGGCCTCGGCATCTCGCTGAAGCTGCTGCCGCCGGAGGGGCGCGACCTGATCCTCGGCGGCGCGCTCCTGTCGATCACCCTCAACCCGCTGTTCTTCGGGCTGGCCGACCGGGTGTCGCGCTGGCTCGGTGAGCGGCCGGACCTGCGCCGCCGCTTCGAGCGCGGCGC
>JAGTAM010000090.1 GCA_023422485.1 Pseudomonadota bacterium
TCCCTGATCTCGACTTTTCTTTTGGCGGACCGGGACGGCTGCCCGGCTTACCCGTAGTGGAATTTTGGATACCGCATACGTAACCCCTCGTGACCCGAGCGCTGACAGGAAAATATTTGGCCGTTGCGCAGATATTTTTTGAACGTTCCCGCAGAATGAATGCATTCTGGCGGAACGTGCGCGACGGCACGCCTTATCATAGGAGTGGAACCAAGCGCCCCGGGGATCCGTTCAGCTTGCCGAGAGCGCCGCGAGACGGCGCGAGAGCAACGAACGGAGAGACGCGATGAGCAGCACGACCGACAAGATCAAGGGCGCCGCCAACGAGGTCGCCGGCAACGTGAAGCAGGGCGTCGGCAACCTGACCGGCAACGAAAAGCTGCAGGCCGAGGGCAAGGCGCAGGAGATCGAGGGCAAGACCCAGCGCACCGTCGGCGAGGCCAAGGAAGGCGTGAAGAACGCTGCCGATGCGGTGAAGAGCAAGCTCTAAGAGGCGCTTGCGCCGGCATTTCTCAGCAGAAACCCGACGGCCGGAGCCGCACCCGACCGGGTGCGGCTTCTTCGTTTCGAGCGACGGCCGCGAGGCGGCTCAGCGACGCCAATTTGATCAAAGGGAATTCATCATGAACAAGGACCAGTTCGAGGGCGGCCTGCGCAACCTCAAGGGCCGCGGTCGCACCGCGCTCGGCGCCGTGGCGGGCCGCGCCCGTCCGCAGGTCGAAGGCGCCTACGAGCAGGTCGCCGGCGTAGCGCAGGCGGCCTATGGCCGGACCCGCGATCGGGCCGAGGATCTCTACGAGGATGGCTACCGCCTCGCCGACGAAGCCGTCTCCCGCGGCCGGCATCTTCGCGATGAGACCCTGCAGCGCGGACGTCATCTGCACGAGGAGGCCCTTGGCCGCGGGCGCCACCTCCGCCATGAAGCGCATCGGCGCGGCCGTGAACTCGCCATCCGGGCCGACGAGAATCCCGGCACGACGCTGGCCCTGGTCGCCGCGACGGCTTTCGGCCTCGGCTGGCTTCTCAGCCGCCGCCGCTGATGCCGGCACGCCGCGCGGCCTCCTTTGCCGCTTCCTTGGCCTCGTAAAGGGCACGGTCGGCCCTTGCCAACAGGGCCTCGACCGTGTCGTTCGGACCGTCCGCGCAAGCGAGGCCGAGGCTGGCGCTCACCCGCACCGTTGCGGCGTCGAGAACGATTGGTGCGGCAACGACCTCGCCAAGGGTCTCGCGAAGAGTCTCGCAAAGGGTCTCGGATGAAGCGGTCACGCCGTCCGGGACGATCAGGACGAACTCATCGCCTCCAGGTCGTGCCGCGAACAGACCCTGCGCTGCCGCCCGCTCGGCGAGGCGGCGGCCGATCTCCGTCAGGACCCGGTCGCCCGCGGCGTGGCCGAGGCGATCGTTGACCGGTTTGAAGCCGTCGAGATCGAGGCTCAACACGCCCGGGCGCTGCCCGGCGGCCAGCCGCTCGGCGAGATGCTCGCGCAGATACATTCGGTTCGGCAGACCGGTGAGGTCGTCGTGGCGAGCGATGTGGCGGAGCCGCTCGTTCGCCACCTCACGCTCGGTCACGTCCCGGTCGATGCCGCGGTAGCCACGCAACGCACCGTCAGGACCGAGCAGAGGTACGCCGCTCGTCTCCAGCAGCACGAGGCGGCCGTCTTTACGCAGATTGCGATTGAGAAGCTGGGCGAAGGGCCGCCGTTCGGCGGCAATGGCGGCGAAGATTCGCCCGACCCGCTCGGCCTCGTCCAGAGGCATGAAGTCGAAGGGCGTGCGCCCCACCACCTCCTCCGGCTCGCGGCCGAGCAGGGCGACACATTGGCGCGAAGCGTAGGTGTAGCGCCCCTGCGCATCCACCTCCCAGATCCAATCCGAGTTCTGCTCCAGCATCTCCCGCAGGTGGGTCAGTTCCCGATGAATTGCCTCGGCCGCGTCGTCATCCATCGCGCCCGGCGTGGACGACATCGCAGCGGGCCTGTTCGGAGGAAGGGTATTCACGGGCGTTCGGCAATGGCAATCACGACAATCCGGCAATCCTTGAGCCATCTTGACTAACGAGCGGTTGATACGGTTTCCGCTCCATCAAAGCCGGAACCATCTCAGCAAGCCTGCGGACAGCGTCCGCGATCCGGCGTGTCCACCCGCAACAACGGAGATGCCCGCATGCCGGCGCGATCCTGGCTCGACCTGACGACGACGGAGATCCGCGCCCGCGACATGGGCCGGACCATCGCGGTGCTTCCGGTCGCTGCGGTGGAGCAGCACGGGCCACATCTGCCGCTTGGCACCGACACGCTGATCGCGGAGGGGTATCTGCAGCGGGTGGCGCGGCTGGTGCCGGAGGCGCTCGACGTGCTGCTCCTGCCGGTGCAGGCGATCGGCAAGTCGGACGAGCACGATTCCTTTCCCGGCACCCTCACCCTGACCGCCGCGACCGCGCTCGCCGCCTGGACCGAGATCGGCGCCAGCCTGCACCGGTCGGGCTGCGGGAAGCTCGTGATCGTCTCCTCGCATGGCGGCAACAGCGCACTCATCGACCTCGTGGCGGGCGAGCTGCGCGGGCGCTTCGGCATGGTCGCGGTGACGACCTCGTGGAGCCGCCTCGGCCTGCCCGACGGATTGTTTCCGGAAGACGAGATCCGCCACGGCATCCATGCCGGCGGCCTCGAGACCGCGCTGATGCTCGCGCTTCGGCCCGACCTCGTGCGGCGGGACCGCATCGAGCTTTTCGAGCCCCGCACTTTGGCGATGGCGCGCGATTTCTCGCTCCTGCGCGCGGGCCGCCCGGCGGCATTCGCCTGGAAGACGGAAGACCTTCACCCCTCCGGCGCCCTGGGCGACGCCCGCCTCGGCACGGCGGAAGCCGGTGAGGCCGCGCTCGACTACGGGGCGCGCACCTTCGTCCGGCTGCTGGAGGAGGTGGACCGGTTTTCGCTGTAGCAGCCCGCCGGAGGGAGGGATGGGCGGCGGATCTCAACCGTCCTTCCGGACCGTTCGGATGAAGGCTTCCACCGCATCGCAGGCCTCGGCGACGCCATCCTCCCGCGCCATCCGCGCCTTGGCCGCGGTGCAGGCCTGGGCGACGCGGGGATCGATCAGCAACCGGCGCAACGTGGGCGCGGCGCGGGCCGGGGTGAAGCGGCGACGGCCCAGGGCGGCGCCGACGCCGAGCCGTCGCAGCCAGCGTGCCTCGTCGAAGTGATCGAAGGCGACGGGGACCACCAGTTGCGGGATGCCGGCGGCGAGCGCCTGCGCCACGGTGCCGATTCCCCCGTGATGGACGAGCGCGGCGCAGCGAGGCAGCACGCGGCTGAACGGGGCATAGGGAACGTGCAGCACGCTCGCGGGCAGGTCCGTCGGCACCTGCCCACCCTGCGGGGCCAGGAGGATGCCGCGGCGCCCGAGCCCGGTGCAGACCCGCAAGGCGGTGCGGAAGAAGGCCTGGCTGCGGGACATGACCGAGCCGTAGGTGAAAGCGAGCGGCGGCGGTCCCTCGTCAAGGAAGCGCATCACGGTCGTCGGCGGTTCGGCGACGTCTCCGAAGCGATCCGCGAGCGGGAAGCCGACCTGCCGCGCGTGGGGGATCCGGTGCGGTTGCGGCGCGGCGTACCATCTGGGAAAGGCGAACAGGACTTGCTGCGGGCTGCTCCACCAGCGGCGCAGGCGGCGCACCGGCGGTAGGTCCAGGCGCGCGCGAAACGCGTTCAGGGCCGGCAGGGCGGCCGGCCCGATCACGAAGCGGTCCGCGCCGCGTCCGATCCAGTGCCGGAAGCGCGCCGGCATCCGTTCGGGAAGCGGAAGGCCGGGCAGGACCGGGGGGTCGGTGCGGCTCCAGGCGAGCAGCGGCATCAGATGCACCGTGACGAAATCGAGCCCGAGCTTCTCCTGCGCGACCCGCGCCCCGAGCGCCAGCGTCGAGGCGAGCACGATGCTCTCCCCGGGCCGTGCATTCCCGGCGAGCCAGGCGTAGATCGGCTCGGTCAGGGCGGAGACGTGGCGGAACATCGTTCCGACGCCGCGCCAGGGACGCCAGAGGTCGGTCTCGGCCGCGGCACGGCGGTAATCCTCATCGGTCCCGAGGGCGAAGAACGGCAGGCTTGCCCGGCCTGCCATCGCGGCGAAGGGCGCGGGCGCCGCCAGGGTGACGGCGTGGCCCCGCCGTCGCAGCTCGGTCGCGATGGCAAGAAGCGGCAGAACATCACCGTGGCTGCCGACGGCAACGATGAAGACGTGCATCAGCCTCACACCTGGCTCGCGCACGTCACCGGCGGCGACGCGCGTCCGGATCAGAGAGGAAGGGCAGGCTCACATTCGCGGCACGCGGCGGGGGCGAGCACCTGCTCGCGCAGCCGCCGCGGGCCCAGGGTCATCGCGAAGAAGTCGTAGGCGCCGGGCCGCTCGTTCGCGAGGAGAAACTGGAAATGCATCCGGAACGGGCGGAAGCGCACCCGCCGGTAGGTTTCCGGACACAGAAGGTCGCGGAAGCGCGCCGAGCGCACGAGAGGGTTGGCGACCGGCTGGCTGCACAGGCGAAGCTTGAGATCGTGCAGCGGATTGAAGCCCGGGAAGTTCATCCAGTCCTGCGGCGCGTGGAAATCGCACCAGACGATGCGACGCTCCGTGACGAGGCGCACGATCTCTCCCCGCAGGCGGGCGGCTGCAGGCTGCATCGCCACGAGCGGCAGACCGGATCCCAGCGTCGCCAGCGACAGGCTGGCGCCCACGGTGCCGATTGACGCGTCACGGGCGAGCACCCGGGCGGCGACCTCGGCTGCGGTCAGCCCACCGGAGGAATGGCCGACGATCATCACCTCGTCGGTCGGCTGGCCGGCCTCGTCCCGCGCCGCGACGGAGGACAGGATGTGCTCGGCAAAGGCATCGAGGCGCCGCTCGTAATCCGGCCGCCGGCCCTGGCCGTGCTGCCAGTTGAACACCCAATCGTTCAGGAGTTGCCAGAAGAAGACGCGGTTCAGGAAGGCCTCGATGGCCTTGATCCAGACGAGGCCCGCGATCACACCCAGCGGCAGCGAGACCCAGAGCGGCAGACCGAGGCTGTGGCCGAACCAATCGCCCAGATGCGCATGCACCAGCGCCGCGATGGCGACGGACAGCGCGGCGAGGAGGATCACCATCACGAACGGATAGAGGATGACGTTCCCGTACTTCCAGCTCAACCGGTAGAAGCGGAACAGCAGGCCGCTCAGGATCGCCTGCAGCGTCCCCACGACGAGGAGCGCGACGCTGAGGAAGCGGGATCGGGCGAAGTCGCGCGCGACGATATCGTCCCACAGGAGCACGTCGTAGCGGGTCTCGGCCCCGTCGCCCTGCTCCGGCGCGCTCACGGTCCAGCTCTGAACAATCCCGTCCTGGCTCAACTCGGCGCGGGAGATCTCCCGCTGACCGCCGCCGAAGCGCTTGGTGTAGCGGGTCCATTCCCGCACGAACAGCAATCGATAGCGCGTCCGCGCCTCGGGATCGTAACCGGGAATATAGAAGACGATGCGGCGGCGCACCGGTTCGAGCCGCGCCTCCTGCAAATCCGGCGGCGTGAAACTCAAGGAGTTGCGCATACGCCCGAATGCCCCCATCCGGATGACTGCTCTCGTGCCGGTGCCGCGCAGGTCCGTTACACGCCCAGAGAGTCTTAATCTTCCTTCAAATGCACTATCATTCGTTACAATTTCACGAGTCTCGCGAGGTGACAGTGATTTTGCGCGCAAGCCTGCGTCACGCCGCTGCGCAACGATCGAACAGTTCGGCGAAATCTCGGGCAGGCAGGTCATCGCCGATCGCGATGGGATGACGCCTTCTGGTCGGTTGCCGTGTTCGAACGGGAGCCCGATGGTGCCGGTTGCGGGACTCGAACTCGCGACCTACCGCTTACAAGGCGGTTGCTCTACCAACTGAGCTAAACCGGCAGCGCACAACCCGCTATCAGCCTGCCCCGGACGACGCAAGCGCATCGAAGTCCAACCTCCTGGCGCCCACAAGCCATTAGCCGTATATTGCGCACAACTGATCTTTGCTTCGACGGCCGAGTTCAAGCATTCGGGCTTGGCCGGCACGAGGTCATTCGAACCTAATCCGGTTAACCGCCCGGCTCGCGCAGCATTGGGCCGGGCCTCGGCGGCATCCCCTTCGCGCGCGAAGGGATCGGATACGGATCCGGTCAGGCCGCCTCCGGATGCTCTTGGACCGTCCCTCGTCCCTCGTTCGGCAGCGCAAGCCGCCGTGCGGACCGACGCAGCTTGAGATGAGGATCGAGGTGTGCCGCAGGCTCCGGGCGGCCGAACAGATAGCCCTGCAGGTCGAGCCCGCGTTCCTTGGCGAGCAGCCGGCGCTGGTCCTCCGTCTCGACGCCCTCCGCCGTCACCGCGAGGCCGAGGCTGCGCGACAGGCCGATGATCGCGCGCACGATCGCCGCCGATTGCGGATCATGCCCAAGCCCTCGGACGAAGCTCCGGTCGATCTTGAGG
>JAGTAM010000102.1 GCA_023422485.1 Pseudomonadota bacterium
GGGCCGCACGGCGACCCAGGGGCCGCCGTCGCGGCTGACCAGGGCGACATAGCCGGACTTGTTGATGATCCGACGGGCGCAGGACGCGTCCGCGGGAGCGATCCCCGCCGCCGTGAGGGCCAGCGCCGCCGCAACTCCGAGTGCCGTGCTCAACCCGCGCATCGATCCCTCCACTCTGTCACACCCGCTCGCCGACGCCGGAAACGTGCGTTCTCCGACGGCCACGCTTTGGCCGACAACCGGGAGCAGGCCGTCGCGTTCCATCGCCCGCCACGGATCGGCTTCGCTCCGCGCCAGCGATTTCAAAATCGCATGCAAAACAGGTTGCCTTCACAGGCGGACGATCCGTAAAACGGATTCAAAATGTGGGCGAACCGATCGACGTGGTGCCAAGGGACCACGTGGGCGGGGCGACTCGCAGCCAGAGGGAGATTCGTCCGATGGGCCGGTGGCAGGCATCCGATCTACCGTCCGATGCGCTTCATGCCTGCAGCTCCGTTGCCCGGGGCGGCTGAGGCGATGACGCAGGCGCGGAAGTCCGGTCCGCTGGCCGGCGTTAAGGTCGTCGAGCTTGCCCACATCATGGCCGGGCCGGTCTGTGGGCTGATGCTCGGCGATATGGGCGCCGAGGTCGTCAAGGTCGAGAAGATCGAGGGCGGTGACGACACCCGCCGCTCGGTCCCTCCTGCGATCGAAGGCGAGAGCGCGGCCTACATGATGATGAACCGCGGCAAGCGCGGCATCGCCCTCGACCTTAAGAGCATCGAGGGCAAGGCGATCCTGCGCCGCCTGCTCACCGACGCGGACGTGCTGATCGAGAACTATCGCGCCGGCACGATGGAGCGCCTCGGCCTTGGCTACGAGGTCCTCCGACAGGAGTTTCCGGGACTGGTCTATTGCTCGCTCTCGGGCTTCGGCCGCTCCGGCCCCTACGCCGAGCGGGCGGGCTTCGACCTCGTGGCGCAGGGCATGAGCGGCCTGATGAGCATTACCGGCGAAGGGCCCGGCCGCCCGCCGATGAAATGCGGACCGCCGGTCACCGACATCACCGCCGGCATCCTGGCGGCGATGGGCGTGCTCGCCGCCCACGTGCACAAGCTGAAGACCGGCGAGGGTCAGGTGGTCGATACCTCGCTGTTCGAGGCGGGCATCACCCTCACCTACTGGCAGTCGGCCATCGCCATGGCGACCGGCGTCGCGCCGGGGCCCATGGGCTCGGCCCATCCGCTGAACGCCCCTTACGAGGCGTTCGAGACAGCCGACGGCTGGATCACCATCGGCGCGGCCAACCAGACCAACTGGCTGCGTCTCCTGGCGGTGCTCGGCGCCGAGGATCTGGCCGCCGATCCGCGCTTCTCGGCCAACCGCGACCGGATGGAGAACCGCGCGGCGCTCGCCGCGGCGCTCGCCCCGCATTTCCGGAACGGATCTTCCGCCGACTGGCTCGCGCGTCTGGCGGCCGGCGGCGGGCCGGCCGGGCCCGTCCTCGACGTGCTCGCCATGCAGGCCGATCCGCAGGCGCGGGCCCGCGAGATGGTGGTCGAGGTCGAGCATGCCCGCGCCGGGCGGATGAGCACGCTCGGCCTGCCGGTCAAGTTCTCGGCGACGCCGGGACGGGTGCACGGGCCGGCGCCGCTGCTCGGCGAGCATAGCCGCGCGATCCTGGCGGAAGCCGGCTATGACGAGGCGGCGATCGACGATCTTGTCGCCCGGGGTATCGTGCGCGAGACGACGGCTTGATACGGTCTGCGCCTGATCAAAGCGCAGACCGTATCAGCGAGCCCGCGCGGCTCTTGAGCGAAGTCCAAATCCCCCATCCCGAAGGGATCAACCGGATTTGGTGTGCGACGTGTTGACGAGGGATGCCCGATGAACGCTGACGCCGAGACCGCCGCGACCGACGAATTGCTCTTCGCGGTGGATGCGGCGGGCATCGCCCGCATCACCCTCAACCGGCCGAAGGCGCGTAACGCGCTCACCTTCGCCATGTATCGCGGGCTGGTGGAGCTGTGCGAGCGGATCGAGGCGGACCGCGCGATCAAGGCGGTGATCATCACCGGTGCCGGGGACAAGGCCTTCGCGGCGGGCACCGACATCGCCCAGTTCCGCAGCTTCAGCAAACCCGAGGACGCGATCGGCTACGAGCGCTTCATGGACCGGGTGCTCTGCGGGTTGGAGCGCCTGCGGGTGCCGACCATCGCGGCGATCGCCGGAGCCTGCACCGGCGGCGGCGCGGCGATCGCTGCGGCCTGCGACATGCGCATCGCCAGCCGCGACGCCCGCTTCGGTTTCCCCATCGCCCGGACCCTCGGCAACTGCCTGTCGCAGAACACCCTGCGGCGGCTGGCGAACCTCATCGGTGGTGCGCGGGTGAAGGACATCCTGTTCACCGCCCGGCTCGTCGAGGCGCAGGAAGCCCTCGCCATCGGCCTCGTCAACGAGATCGTGGAGGATGCGGCCGCCGTCGCCACCCGCGCCGAGGCGCTCGCCGCCTTGCTCGCGAGCCACGCGCCCCTCACCCTGCAGGCGACCAAGGAAGGGCTTCGCCGCATCGCCGAGGAGGGGGTGGCCGAGGCCGTGGAGGGCGAGCGGCCCGGCGACGACCTGATCCTGATGACCTACATGAGCGAGGATTTTCGCGAAGGCATGGAAGCCTTCCTCGGGAAGCGCCCGCCGCAGTTCAAGGGGCGGTAACGGGCGCCCACCCTTCGTCGCTTGCGCCGAGCCTCGCGACGACCGCGGGTTCGACGCTGCGCCTCAGCTTTCCTCCTCGCCGTACATCGCCGCGATCACCGGCTTCTTCGCGCGGATGTGCCGCCGCATCAGCGTGGCCAGACCGTCACCGTCGCGGGCACGCAGCAGCGGAATCATCTGCTCGTGCTCCTCGACCGCGTGCGCCCACTGCGCCTCGGTCTGGTGGGCGCTGTAGCGGGAGCGCTGGATGCGGCCCGTGAGGCCGAGATAGAGGCTGCGCAGCTTGGAATTGCGGCTCGCCACCATGATGGCTTCGTGGATCTCGCGGTTGAGGCGGAAGTAGTTCACCTCATCGCGGGCCTGCCATGCCGCCACCATGTCCCGATGCATCGCCTCGATCGCGTCCAGCTCGTCCTCGGTAATCGAGCGGCAGGCGAGTTCGCAGGCGGTCGCCTCCAGCCCGGCGATGATCTCGATCATCTCCTCGAGCTCGTTGCGCGAGATGCTGGCGACGCGGGCGCCGCGGTTGGGCAGCAGTTCCAAAAGACCTTCGGTTGCCAGGATCTTGATCGCCTCGCGGAGCGGCGTGCGTGAAATCCCGAACCGCTCGGTCAACTCGCTCTCGTTGACGCGCGCACGCGGCTCCAGCTCGCCCTCATTGATCAACTCACGCATCCGGTCCGCGACCTCATCGTGAAGGTAGCGGCGGCTAATCCCGATACTGGGCTCAATTCTATTCATCGAGCTCTCAAAGAATTTTAAGTGCGAAAATTCGCGTCATAATTCCTAGACTTGCTGCTACCTCCTGTCGAGATACGTGACCGTTCCCACCTTCGTGAGCCACTGCGAAAGTGCTGTGTTTCCACGAGGGCGTCGAAGGCACCGTGATCGGGCTTGCTTGCGGCCGATTGTATTTTTCATGCATTTAGCGGTGCCAAGGAGGCCGGGCTCCGAGGTCGATGCGACAGGCCCCAACGCCGGATGGATACCCCATGATCGACCTGTTCAGCGACACCCAGACGCGGCCGACGCCGGGCATGCGCGAGGCCATGGCGCGGGCGCAGGTCGGCGACGAGCAGTCGAACTCCGATCCGACCACCAACGCCCTGTGCGAGCGGGTGGCCGAGATGCTGGGTCAGGAGGCGGCCGTGTTCATGCCCTCCGGCACGATGTGCAACCTCGCCTCGATTCTCGTCCATTGCCGGGCCGGCGACGAGATCATCGTCGACGACCAGTCCCACATCTACAACACGGAAGCCGCGGGGGCGGCTGCGATCGGCGGCGTGTCGGTGAAGGCGTTGCCGACGCGGGTCGGTCTGTTCTCCCTCGCCCAGGTCGAGGCGGCGATCCGGGTTCCGCAGCGCACGGCGCCGCGCTCACGGCTGGTCTCGATCGAGCAGACGACGAGCTTTTCCGGCGGGACGGTCTGGGATATCGGCGAGATGCGCCTGATCCGGGACTATGCCCAGGCGCGCGGTCTCAAGGCCCATATCGACGGGGCGCGGCTGCTCAACGCGGTGGTGGCCACGGGGCTCTCGGCGGCGGAGTACGCAGCCGGCTTCGACAGTGCCTGGATCGACCTGAGCAAGGGGCTCGGCTGCCCGGTCGGGGCGGTCCTGTGCGGCACGCGGGATTTCATCGAACAGGCGTGGCAGTGGAAATACCGGCTCGGCGGCGCCATGCGCCAGTCGGGCGTGCTGGCGGCGGCGGGCCTCTACGCGCTGGACCACCACATGACGCAGCTCGCCGAGGACAATGCCAATGCCGGCCGGCTGCACCGGCTGATCGCCGACGCACCGGGCTTGGCCTTCGACCCGACGGCGGGGCAATCCAACATTCTGTGCTTCACGGTGGAGGGCTTGCGCATCACCGCCTCGACCTTCGCCGCGGCCTGCCTCGAAGAGGGGGTGCGGGTGCGGGCGATCGGAACACATCAGATCCGCGCGACCGCCAATCTCGATGTGGATCGCGCCGGCATCGACCGGGCGGCCGAGGTGATCCGAGCGAAGGCCGCGGCGTTCGCGGCGACGGCCGAATGACGGAGATACCCCGGTTTCGCTGAAGTCCTGTTTGAGCGCGGGTTACGGGTGGCGCCACCCCTGCTCACGCTGAGGTGCCGAGCGAGAACTCGGCCTCGAAGCGCCCCGGAACGGCCGCTCCGAAGGAACGGGTGCAGTTGGAGCGTTGCGGCGTGCTTCGAGGCTGCCGGCGCAACACCGCAGCATGAGGAGCGCTCAGGTTGCCGGGACAACCGCGGCTGACCGCTTCTTGCAGGACTTGTCGTGAATGAGGCGGCGCTCGCCAAGGAACGCCGCCCCGAAACGCAAAAACCTACTTCTTGCTGGCGAGGTCCTGCGCCATCTTCAGGTGCTCGTCGAGATGCGGCTTGGTCTTGATGGCGAAAGCCTTCAGGGCCGCATTGTCGCCGCCCTCGGCGTAGCGCTTGTAGAGATCGGTGGCGTTCTTGTGCGCCGTCACCTGATCGTCGTGATACTGCTTGGTGAAATCGTCGCCGCTCAGGCTCTTGAGCTTGTCGAGCTTGCTCTGATGGCTCGAATCGAGCGCCGTGGGAAGCGTGAGCTTCATGTCGCCGGTCTGGACCACGGATTTCAGCTCGTCCGAGGTCTTCTTGTGATCCTCGATCATCTTCTTGGCGAAGGCCTTGGTCTTCTCGTCCGCCTTCTCCAGGGCGAGCTTGCTCGTCTGATCTTCGAACATATCGCTGATCACGGCCTGCGTGACGAAATCCTGCGCCGTGGGTGCGACGCCGATCAGCGAGTTCACGCCGGTCTTCTCGCCGACCGATTGGGCATGGGCCGGCATCCCCGCCGCGCCCAGCAGGAGCAGGCAGGCGGCAGCGGTGAGGGGCATTCTCATGGATGTCTCCTAAGGCAGAATCGGACCTGTCGGAGCAACCGGAGCGGGCGGGCGATGTTCCTGGCCGCGCCCGCCGACGCCCTCACGCGTCGCAGTTCGCGGTCTCGCGGGCGAGCCAGTCGATGACGCAGGAGAGTGCCTTGCGCTCGCTGCCGCCGGCCGCGAGTGACGCTTCGTAGGCGCGGATCTGTCCGTCGGCGCTGGAGCCGCACTCGGCGATGGTGAGTGCGTGGGCGACGGGGGCGGCGCAACCCAGGGCCGCGGCGTCTTCCGCGACGAGATCGACAAGGCGCGCGACAAGGTGGCGGATCGGCACCGCCTCCTCCGCAGCCTCGTCGATCAGGGCCGCGTGGATTCCGTCGCGCTGTGCCCGCCACAGGTTCTCCATCACGAAACCGCGCGATGCGCCCGTCGGCTTGGCGTTGAGATCGGGCCGGCGGACGCAGAGCCGCACGAGGCAGCGATAGAGCGCGGCGACGGCCAGCGTGTCCTTGAGCCGGGTACAACTGTCGGCGACCCGCAATTCGAGGGTCGGATAGCGGATCGATGGGCGGATGTGCCACCAGAGATAGGTCGCATCCTCGATCGCCCCGGCCCGCGTCATCACCCGCACGTAGCGCTCGAAGTCGCTCGCGCCGTCGAAGAGTTCGGGCAGGCCGGTGCGCGGTAATTCGGCGTAGGCGCGCAGGCGGTAGCCGGCGAGCCCCGTGCGGTGGCGCTCGTAGAAGGGCGAGGACGTGGAGAGCGCGAGCAGCACCGGCAGGAACGGCATGAGCCGGTTGATCAGGTCGATGCGCTCGCTCGGATCGGGCACCTCGACATGGACGTGCAGGCCGCTGACGATGGAGCGCCGCCCCACCATCTGCAGCGTCTCGATCATCTTGCGGTAGCGGACCTTGGCGGTCTCGCGCTGGTCGGTCCAGATCGCGGTCGGGTGGGTGCCGGCGGCGAAGACCTTCAGGCCGTGCTCGCGGCCGATGGCGCACAGGCCGGTGCGGAGCTTGGCCAGCGCCTCGTGGGTCTCGTCGAAGCTCGCCGACGGCTTGGAGCAGATCTCGGTCTGGCTCTCCAGCATCTCGCGCTCGACGCCTTCGAGCCGGCTTCGCGCCGCCCTGTGGAAGTCCGAGACCGATTCGCGCGGTGCGGCCCGGGTCCGGCTGCTCGCCAGGAACAGCTCCTCCTCGATGCCGAACCGGTATTCGTGTGCCATCGCGCGCCTCGCTCTTCCGGCCGGACCGGTCGGGATGAAAGCAAGCGCGGGCCCAATCGGTTCGCGCGTTAACGAACGATACGATCGAGGCGGTTGTTCACGAAGAAATACAGCTCCTTGGCGCCGGGCTCGGTGTAGAGCACCTGCACCTCGCGACCGGACCGGCCCTCGCCGATCAAAACGTCGGTCGGCGGACGGCCCTTGAGCCGCACGAGGGCGCACTCGCCGATACCGGTCTCGATGGCGGCGGCCGTTCCCGGTGCCGGACCGGTGCAGGCACCGTTTCCGTCGAGCACGGGGCCGAGCGCGGCGGTCGGCGCCTTCGGCGGCGCGGGCAGTACCGCGCTCGGCGGAGGCGGGGCCTGGATCGGGTCGCGGCGCTCGGCGCTGTTGCAGCCCGCCAGAAGCAGCGCGGGCAGAAGTCCCAGAACGATTCTCAAGGTGTCGGTCTCTTCTCCGGCCCGGTCCCGCTCGATCCGCTCCCGCCCTTCGCGCTTCCGTCGGAGCGCGTCTCCAGCGCCCGGGCGAACAGGTCGGCGGCGTCGGCGTGGAAGGCGTTGCGCGAGTCCGGCCGCGTGTAGAACATGTGGCCGCCGGGATAAACCGAGAGCTTGAGCCGGTCGGCCGAGCCGTAGACCGGCATCTGGTCGATCAGCATCTTCGAGGCGAAGTAGGGCGTCACGAGGTCGGTGAACCCGTGGACGACGAGCACGCGCATCCGCCCGTCGAGCGCCAGCGCGTCCTTCAGGGCACCCATAGCCTCCGGCGGTGAACGGCCCGAGCCCCAGGTCCAGCCGCGGTTGACCGCGTTGTTGAGCAACTCGTAGCGCATGTTCTCGACGCGCCAGTTCAGGCGGCTCTGATAGAGCTGTACCATGGCGGTGGTGAGCGGGGCCTGCAGCGCGTCGAGCACCGGATCCTCGAAGCCCGATTGGGGTGCGGTCGGGTCCGGGTCCCAGCCCGTCACGCCGGTATCGTAGGCCGAGAGCACGCGGCCGACATCGCGGCCGATCTCGCGCTGATAGCTATGGGCGGTGAGCCGCCCGGCCTGACGCCGCACGGTTTCCGGATCGACCCCGGTCAGCGCCGAGACCCGTTCGGCGAGCCGCGCCACGGCTTCCCGGTCGGCCGGGCCCTTGAGGAGGTCGGCGAGGTAGGCGCCCGACGCGTAGGTCTCGGCCTCCTTCATGAGTTCGCGGCTCGGCGTCGTGCCCGCGCGTTCCAGCGCCGCGGCGGCGAAGGAGGGAAGCTTGGTCACGAAGCCCCAGGGGGTCGTGCGGGGCTGCTGCAGCCAGCCGAAGTCGAGCACCGGGGACAGCAGCACGAGGCCCGACAGGCCGACGCCGACATCCTGCTGGAGCTTCTGCGCGATCAGCGGTCCGCGGAACCCGCCATAGCTCTCGCCGACGAAGAATTTCGGAGAGACGAGCCGGTCGTTCTGGCGCAGGTACCGGGCGATGGCTGCGGCCAGCACCGAGACGTCCGCCTCGACGCTCCAGTATTTCTTGCCGTCACCGTCCGCGGCCCGGCTGTAGCCGGTACCGACGGGATCGATGAAAACGAGATCGGTGAAGTCGAGCCAGGTCGCCGGGTTCGGCTGCAGCGCGATCGTCTGCGACGGGCTGATCGAAGCACCGTCGGTCGGCAGGCGCCAGGGGCCGATCGCGCCGATATTGAGATAGGCCGAGGCCGCGCCCGGCCCGCCGTTGACGCCGAAGGTGATCGGCCGGGCGGCGACGTCCTCCGGCTTGCCCACCCGGGTGTAGGCGATGAAGGCGATCTCGGACTGGAGCTTGCCCTCCTCGTCGACCAGGGCGAGGCTGCCGGCGGTGGCGGTGAATGTCAGCGGCTGCCCGTTCGGGCCTTCGATGCTGTGCTCGGTGGTCGCGTCCGGCGGCAGGCGGCGCCCTTCCGGCGCCTTGCGCGGCTGAGCTTGCGCCTTTCCTTGCGTCTGGCCCGGCCCGTCGGCCTGCGGGCCGTGCTGGGCGAGCGCGGGCAACGGCCCCAGCCCGACCGAGAGGGACAGCAGGCCGGCGAGGCAGAACCGGGCCGTTCCGGTCCGGGCAGAAGCGAAGGCTTGCATCATCGGTGTCTCACGATCCTCGGCCGGTTGGTCGTGCGGGTTGTTTGCGCCTCGCGGCCGGACGACGCGTTGATCTGACGCCTCGATCTCACGCCTTCTTGGTCCAGCGTCCGCTCTCGTCCTGCTGCCAGTAGGCGACCGCGTGGCCGGCGGCCTTGGCGCCGCGCCACTGCTCCCGGGCATGCAGCAGCGCGTCGGTATCGGTGCCGT
>JAGTAM010000178.1 GCA_023422485.1 Pseudomonadota bacterium
CCACAGTGCCGGCCACCGCTTGCTCGTCTTCGCGCGCAAGCCGGCGCCGGTGCAGGTCACGTGGATCGGCCATCAGGCCACGACGGGCCTGCGCGCCATGGATTACCGCCTGACCGACCGTGGTCTCGATGTCCCCGGCCACTCGGAAAGCCTCTATACCGAGACGCTGTGGTGGCTGCCGTGCGCCTCGGCGACCTACGAGCCGCCGGAGGGGGTTGCCCCCGTGCGTGAGCGCCCGCCTTTCGAGGATAACGGCTTCGTCACCTTCGGCGTGATGAACCGCTTCGAGAAGATCGGCGACGGCGCGCTGCAGGTCTGGGCCGAGATCCTGAGGCGGCTGCCGGACGCCTATCTGTTCATGGTCGTGGGCGATGTCGAGGTGCCGGAGGTTCGGGCGCAGGTCGAGGACCGCCTCTCGACGGCCGGGCTGCCGATCGACCGGGTGCGCCTGCATCCGCGCACCACGACCGGCTACTTCCGACTCTATCACGAGTTCGACATCGCCCTCGATTCCTTCCCGTATAACGGCGGAACGACGAGTTGCGACACGCTCAGCATGGGCGTGCCCCTCATCGCGCTGCGCGGCGGCCATGCGGTGGCCAGTGTCGGCGCATCGCTGCTGACGGCAGTCGGGCTCGAGGAATTGGTGACCGAGACGCCGGAGGATTACGTGGCCGGCGCGGTCGCACTGGCACGCGACGCAGACCGCCTGCGCGCGCTCCGCTCCGGGATGCGCGAGCGCGTCTACGCCAGCCCGCTGATGGATCATGCCCGCTTCGCACGGGAGATGGGCGAAGCCTTCCGCGCCATGTGGAGGCGCTGGATCGAAGCGCATCCCTCCGCGTAGAATTTTCGGACGGTTGCCGCCCGTCCGCGGCCGTCGTCAGGGGAAGGGATCTCCGTCCGTCGGACGGGCGTATCGAAGCTCGGGGGACGATCGGCCCCCAATCGGCCCGGCATGCCATCGAAGATGATCGTCCCTGAACGCGAAAGAGAGCTGTGCTTCCATGCGATTTGTCATGCACGGCGCCGGCGTGATGAACCGCTCCGTGCGTCGGTGCCGGTCCTTCCCGTCAAGCATCTGCGCTGTCTGGCGCATGCCCGGCAAACGGGCGAGCGGCGGCCGCTCGCCGCCCGGCACTGAGCAGCGTCGGCGCAGGACGATCGTGGGCAGCGACCCGAATCTACCACCCATGTTTGCAAGAGGATGGAAATGAACAAGTTCTATCAGGAATTGGCCGAGATCTTTGAAGTCGATCAAGACAAGGTCACGCCGGAGCTGCGCCTTGAGGACGTATCATGGGACTCGCTCGCCGTTGTCTCCACGATCGCCTTGATCGATGACCATTACGATGAGACCGTCAGCGCCAGTGCCTTGACCGCATGCAAGACCGTCGGTGATATCGAACGTCTGATCCCGCCGCCTAAGACCGAGAGCGAGGTCTGAGCCTTGTCCAGTGGGCAGATCGCATCCACGTCCGGGGCCCGCATTGCCGGCGTGGTCTCCTGTTTGCCGTCCCGTCTGATCACGAATGATCATTTCCTCGACCGGTTCGGCGACAAGGTCCATGACGTGGTCAAGATGACCGGGGTCGAGGCTCGCCACTGGGTCGAGGACGGCATCACCACATCGGATCTGTGTGCGGCGGCAGCCGAACGGCTGCTCGATGGCCTGAATTGGGAGCGCGGCAGCATCGACGGCCTGCTGTTCGTTTCGCAGACGCCCGATTATCGACTGCCTGCGACAGCCTGCCTGCTGCAGGATCGGCTCGGCCTCCGCGCCGGTATTCTCGCGTTCGACGTAGCGCTGGGCTGCTCGGGCTATCCATACGGGCTATGGCTGGCGATGATGATGCTCCAGACCGGCGCGGCGCGGCGGATTTTGCTGGCGGTGGGCGATACCAGCAGCATCATGAACGATCCCGACGATCGTGGCACCGCTCTCCTCTTCGGCGATGCCGGTACCGTGACCGCGATCGAGGCGACGACACCCTCCGCCGATCCGGCCTTCTTCATCCTGGGCACCGACGGCCAAGGCGCCGACAACCTCATCGTCGCCGAGGGCGCTTTCCGCAAAAGGGAAGCCACCGGGAAGTGGGAGGGTCGCAGTCTCGACAAGCTGTTCATGGATGGCGGCGAAGTGTTCAATTTCACGCTTAAAGCCATTCCTTCGCTCGTGAAGGACACGATGGTCGCGGCGGGCACTCAAGTCGACGATTATGACATGTTCCTCTTCCATCAAGCGAATGCGTTCATCATCCGTCACCTGGCCAAGAAGGCCAAGCTCCCTCCCGAGAAAGTGCCGATCAACATCGATCGCTATGGCAATACCAGCAGCGCCACTCTGCCGCTGCTGATGACGACCGACCGTCGCGTAGAACTGGCCTCCGGTCAGCGCCACGTCGCCCTGTTCGGATTTGGTGTCGGCTATTCCTGGGCGGCGGCTTCGATGAGGATCGGCCCGCTGCGCTGCTGTGAGACGATCACGCTGTGATCTTCTCTCGCGACACATTCGAGGGGTGTCATATCCTCGTCACCGGCGCGTCATCGGGGCTCGGACAGCATACGGCTCTGAGGCTGGCGGAGGCGGGGGCTCGGGTTGCCCTCGTCGGCCGCAATGTCGAACGGCTTGCCGCGACTGCCGCCGCACTCGCCGGCGAGGGGCACTCCAGCCATTCCGCCGACCTGAGCGATGCCGAGGCCACCGCCGATCTCGTGCAGGCCATCGCCGGGCAGCACGGCGCTTTCTCGGGCATCTACCATTCCGCAGGCACCGCGCTGATTCAGCCTGCGCGCGTCACCAAAAACCGGCATCTCGACGACGTCTTCGCGGCCGGAGTCCGCGGTGCGTTCGGCATTGCGCGCGCGGCGGCCAAAAAGAACGTCGTGGTGGACGGCGGATCGCTGGTCTTCATGTCGTCCGTATCGTCGATGCGCGGACGCCCCGGCATGAGTGCCTATTCGGCCGCCAAGGCTGCCGTGGACGGCATGGTCCGGGTGCTCGCCTCAGAAATGGCCGAACGCCGCATCCGCGTGAACTCGATCGTGGCCGGCGGCATCGAGACGGCCATGCATCGCAACTTCACGGAATCGGTCAGCGACGAGCTGGTGCGGAACTACGAGGCCCTGCACATGCTCGGCTTCGGCCAGCCCGATGACATCGCCCATGCGGCGATGTTCCTGCTAAGCGATGCCTCGCGCTGGATCACGGGCAGCAACATGGTCGTCGACGGAGGCTATACGGCTAAATGAGCCGCCTCCCATGAGATGGGTGTAGGCTCTCATAAAGGCGGCGATCCGAACTTCGTCGCGACCGATGATACCGGGCTTCGCCGACAATTCGACCCCGCGCTGGACGTTTTCCAAGATCGCACGATCCTCGTCGAGCACTGCGCGCGCGAGGTCCGTGCCCGATTGGTTGATCATGTCCTGCGCCGCACGCTGCGCGCGGGTAAGCGTGAGCTTCGGCTCGTACAGCCGGATGCGCAACGCCGTCTCGGTCGCAGACAGCGGTCGCGCGTTGCCAATATAGAAGGAAAGCCCCAGCGTCGATGAGATGAAGAGGTTGGGAAAGACGTAGATGTGGAAGAAGGAATCGTGGGCGAACGCACGCGTTTCGAGATAGGCAAGGGCCTTTTGCCGCCTCTCCTCTCCGCCCGTCGCGGCGCGTGGAAAGTGGCTGCTGGAATGCGGGCCGACGAAGCGCTCCTGCTCGATGCTCGTCTTGCCGATGCCGAGCGTCTTCACGAAAGTGTCCTGATGCACGACCGAACAATGATAGCATTCGAGCACGTTCTCGACGAGGAGCTTCCAATTCGCCTTGTGCTGTACGGTCTCGCTTTTTATCTCCGGACCGAAATGCGAGCCGATCTGCTCCAGCAAAGAATAGAATTCGCCCAAATACTCGCGTAGTGTCGGTCCGTCGGCCTGCTTGCGAAAGAAAATGAAAATCCCGCATGTCTCGACCTCGTAGCGGGTCAGGCACAGCCGCTCGCGATCATCGAGCGCGAATCCCTCTCGGCGCGGCATGCCACGCGGAAAACCGGTGCTGTCGAAGGTCCAGCCGTGATAGGCGCATGTGAGCTGCCGGTTGCCGCGCTCACCTGGCTGGATACGGTTGAACCGATGGCTGCAGATGTTGGCGAACGCGCGGATCTCGCCGTGGAAATTCTGAAGGACAGCGGACGTGCCTTTATAATCGACGCAAACGAAGTCACGATCCGAGGCGAGTTCAGTCGTCACGGCCCCAAACTGCCAGAACGGATCGAACAGAGCGTTCAACTCGGCGGCGAGAGTTTCTGGGCGGTGATAATTTGCGCATGGCAGCATCGGCGTTCTCGTCTCCAGACCGATCGTCACGGCTCCAGCCATATCCTCTCGCTGTCACGCGGTCACATGGCACCAATCACATGGCAACGGCGCCAAGCGGGTTTCCAGCCTCGCGCGCCCGCAGGCCAGCCGCGGGGGACAAGTCGCGGTGGGCCCGTCGCGATGCAAAGACCCTGAGCGCCGCGCGGAAGCTCCTCATGTGCGAGGTCCGCTTCCTGCGCAGCGGCGCATCGGACGCTTCGCAAGAGATTGGGGCGGAAGGCGGAGCAAAAGAGCCGTAAGCCAGCCCAGTGCCCAAGGTCGACGGAGGACCGGACGATGACAATGCGGGAACGCCTCATTCTGGTCGCCGCCGGCGGTTTCGGCCGCGAACTCTCTTTCTGGGCGCAGGATTGCCAAGCAGCCGGCACGCTGCCGGCCCTGGCCGGGTACATCGACGACGTCGTCCAAGAACTGCCCGGCTACGACCTGCCGCGCCTTGCCGGCGTGCAGGATTATACGCCGAGGTCGGGCGACCTGTTCGTGGTCGCACTGGGCTGCCCGGCCAAGAAGCGCCGCGTCGTCGAGCTGCTACAAGCGCGTGGTGCCCGCTTCGCAACGCTCCGTCATCCGACCGCGACCGCGGTGCGCACGGCCTCGATCGGTGAGGGCGTCGTCATGTGTCCATATACGATGGCGCTGGCCGATACCCGCATCGAGCGTTTCGCGACGCTGAACAACTATTCGGGCCTCGGCCACGATAGCGTGTGCGGCGAGTTCACGACGCTGAGCTCGCAGGTGGACGTCATGGGATATGCGCGGATCGGCAAGGACGTGCTGATCGGATCGGGCGCGCGAGTGTTGCCAAAGGTGACGGTCGGCGATGGCGCGACGATTGGGGCAGGATCGATCGTGGTCCGCTCGGTCAAGCCGAACATGACGGTGTTCGCTCCACCTGCCAAGCTGCTCGCGATGGACGCGAAAGCATGAGCTCGACTCCTGTCGGCTGTCCCGAGGGCAATCCACTTTTGCCCGCAACGCCCACCAGGAATCACCTCACGCAACGCAGCGGCACCCAAGCGCGGAACGACTCAGTGCCATTGGGGCGGCGAACGAGGCGTGCCTGAGAGGGTCACCTGTAGCACAGGTGCCTTCCAACCCTCTGAAAGTCAACGCTTCTCGCCGTATCAGGCAATTAGAAGCGGTCTGGCGGAAGGGGTGACCGCCGCGTTGAGATCCGGCAGCGTCCGCGTCAGTCCATTATGCAAGCCATAGCAGGGGTTTAGCGAACACTCATCGTTCGACGCAATCCGGCTGGATCCGGCTACATCCGAGCCTATATGTGGTAAGGAATGTGGGGCAAGCGAGTTAGGCGGAGGATTTGTGAAGGGTAGGGGTAAGCATCCCGAAAAAGCGCTCACCGCGGTGCAGGTGCGCCAGTTCAAACAGCCTGGACGCTATGCCGATGGAAACGGTCTCTACCTCGTCGTCGACCCTTCCGGCGCCAAACGCTGGCTCCTGCGCCTCGTCGTGCAAGGTCGCCGCCGCGATATCGGCTTGGGCGGAGCTGGCCTCGTGACGCTGGCCGAAGCGCGCGAACGGGCACTGGCCTATCGCAAGACCGCACGAGAGGGCGGCGACCCGTTGGCTGAGCGCCGCAAAGCGCAGGAAGTTGTCCCGACCTTCGCCGAGGCCGTCGAGCGCGTCCAAGGCGAGCACAGGGCCTCGTGGGCCAACGCCAAACACGCCCAGCAGTGGCGCAACACCCTTCAACAGTATGCCTGCCCGCAACTCGGCACGCGCCGCGTCGATCAGATCGGTACCCCCGACGTGTTGCGCGTGCTCGCGCCGATCTGGCTCACCAAGCCCGAGACGGCTCGACGTGTCCGCCAGCGCATCGGCACGGTGCTCGATTGGGCGAAGGTCGCCGGCTACCGCAGCGGCGAGAACCCGATTGAAGGAGTTGCCAAGGGTCTGCCGAAGCAAAGCGATCGCGATGAGCACCATGCGGCACTGCCCTACGCGCGGGTGCCAAGTTTCATCGCGCAACTGCGAGCAGCCGAGGCAAGCGAAGGCAGCCGGCTGGCCTTCGAGTTTTTGATCCTGACGGCGGCGCGCACCGGCGAAGTGCTTGGCGCGCGCTGGGACGAAATCAGCCTTTCCGACCGGCTGTGGACGGTGCCGGCCACACGGATTGCGATTGCACGCAGCTCAGCGGAGTTCGGGCACGACAACGATGGGGACGGAGTGGAAGGTCTCGCGGACTCCCCTTGCGGCGAGGGAAGCGGAGCGGACGGAGCGCAGGCGAGAGGCTTCGAGGTCTTGGAGGGACGCTTGGTGAGGACGTGGCGGGTCATTGAGGATCTCCAGAAACGATGAAGGCCCCCGGAGTGGGGGCCTTTTCGCAGGTGCGGCAGTGAGGGAGGAACGTCCGGTCATGGCGATCCCGGCGCGTGGGTGGCCGGGGGCGTTGTGATCGCCGGGGCATGGGACATCTCCTCGTGCTCATTGACCGGGGCAACGGCCGCGAGCGTGACAACCGACCAATACCGACAGTTTGATCGAAACTGTCGCAAAATCAAGATTATAATCCTATAATCCGTCACGAAAACTATGCTGCGACCACTCCTGTCCGATCGGTCGCGCTTGACCCGACTGGCTGGCTTTAGACCGGGCTGATTGAGAGGATCAGCTAGGACCGAAGGAGTCGGACATGCGACGAGAACAGAAGACGAGCGCGGAGCTAGTCGTGCTGAAGCTGCGCCAGATCGATGTGCAGACCGCCCAGGGCAAGAGTTTAGCGTTGGCGTGCAAGGAGGCGGAGATCTCCGAGCAGAGCTGCGCGACGAGTGCCCACGCCAAAAGATCTTCTACTCGCCGAGAGAAGTACATCTTGAATGCAGCAACTGCCTTGAAGTTACTGGCCACGATTCACTTGTTAGGAATAATCAGACATCACTAAAATTGTGAAGATATATTGACCAAATCAAGTTTTCGAGATCCGTCTAAAGGTCGCGAGCGCCTGAGCGACCACCTGATCCATGTTGTAATATCGATAGGTTGCTAGACGTCCGACGAATCGGACGTTGGGCTCCGCCAGAGCGAGTTTTTCGTAGCGCTTAAAAAGTTCTTGGTTTTCAGGGCGCGGGATCGGGTAGTATGGATCGCCCTCAGCAGCTGGGTACTCGAAGGTTAATGCTGTCCAGGGATGGACTTGTCCAGTAATATGTTTATATTCAGTAATGCGAGTATAATCATGTTGCTGAGGAAAATTGACCACTGCAGCGGACTGATAACTTTCTTGTTTCAGGACGACATGCTCAAAATTTAGAGACCTGTAGGGCAGGCGTCCAAATCGAAAATCATAGTATTCGTCAATTGGCCCACTATATATCAGCTTGTCATAATATATATCCGACCGGATTGCTCGATAATCAATGCCAGTTTTGATGGTGATATTTGGATGATCAAGCATCCGTGAAAACATTTTCGTATAACCTTCGGCAGGCATCGCTTGGAAGGCGTCAGTAAAATAGCGGTCATCGCGGTCGATTCGAAACGGGATTCGAGCCGTCACCTGCCGATCGAGTTCCGAGGGATCCAGGCCCCACTGCTTGCGCGTATAGCCACGGAAAAACTTTTCGTAGAGGTCGCGGCCGATAGTCGAAACGATCACGTCTTCCGAAGTGTGAACTTCGTCAACAGGTTCCGCTCTAGCGCGGAACCAATCCTTCAATGAGTCCGACTTCAGGGATAGACCGTATAGTCGATTGATCGTGTCAAGATTGATTGGGATCGGCAGCAGCATGTCATCTACAGAAGCCAAGACCCGATGCTCATAGAAGCGCCACGCTGTGAACTGCGACAAATAATCGACAATGGGTTGCGCGTTGGTATGGAAGATGTGAGGTCCGTACTGATGAATTAAGATTCCCGCTTCGTTGTATAGATCGAAAGCATTGCCACCGATATGTGGCCGGCGATCAATGATTAAGACTTTTGCGTCGTCCTGACTTGCAAGACGTTCAGCCAGCACGCTGCCAGCAAAGCCCGCGCCGACAATCAGCCAATCATATCTCATGAGCGTGAACGCATAAGCGGATGGAATTTCATCGATAGGCTTCCATTTCTGAGAGTCAGCAAGGGATTTTCGCAAATTGTTAGCCGTAAAGCCCATAATCTAACCAAATTTGGTGAATCAAGGCCCGGTATTTGGTTGCAAAAATCTCTGGTGTATAGTATTGCTGATAGGCATTGAGGCCGCCTCGACTCATCGCCTCACGCTGGACGCCTTCGTTCAGTACAGCTTCTACCACTGCCACGAACTCATCGATGTTACCTCGCTCAAACAGCGCTATGGAACCGTCTGCAATCGCGGCGGCTTCCCTGTTGCCTCCCGTTGCTGAGGCGACCACTGGCACCCCGAGAGAAAGTGCCTCAAGCAGTATGAGATCGTAATACGTCGTTTTATTAGGCAACACGAAGACGTCCGCCGCCTGCAGTAACAATCCCGGATTGGGATGCCAGCCGAGTTCAATGCAGCGAGGATTGGATAATGTGGGCAACGGTCCAGGGCGACCAGCGACCACTACTTTGAGATCATTATGACGATCGAGTAACCGGCGGGCGGCCTCGGAGAAAACGTCGTATCCCTTGGTTGTATTATGTCGTCCAATATAAAGGAGTACCTTTGATTGATCGAGACCGAGGCGGCTGCGGGCCTCCTGCCGAGTTCCGGCGCTCTCCGGTCGGACCACCCCGGATCGAACGTAACGAATATCCTTGTTCCGCCGCAGAGCCGAGAAGCCTGGAAGCGTCTCCTCATACCCGTCCATCGCCTCTATGCACGGGAAGATCCAGACGTCGGACCGCTCGAAAGCCCGAAGTTCGACTGCCTGCACGGCGTCCCGCAGTTCGCAGACTTTTTCATTATCGTGCCCCCGGTCCCCCCAGAGATCGGCGAACTCCTTCGAATATGCTTCTGGGCTATGGGACGAGAATAGGACAGGCACACGAACGTTACGCATGGCCAAGGACTGAATCGTCATCAGACAATCGGTGACAGTATGGCAATGGAGAGACCGGACGCCACCCGACAGTGCTCGGTCAATTTGATGATCGGGAAGAGCAATAGCGTCAATATTGCCAAACCAGTTGGTATGATTACGGAGAGCGTCAGCCGATGTGTCCATAATCGTCGACTGGCCCTCTAGTCGGGGTTCACTATCCAACCAAATCGTAGGCCCGATCTTAGGTTCGCCCTGGGTGCTGACTAGGCCGACACCAAGATTTGCCAAATACCCGCTCGGACCTCCCGACCTTAAGTCAGTATAAAACCAATAGCTAATTTTATGTATCATTGGTAGAGTTTTTGCCTTTCCGACCGACGAGTCTCTGATCTATCGCCGTGCCCGGTCGCCTTAAGTGGATGCGGAGTTTAACGCGGATGGGCCTGTTATTCAATGCGCGGCTTCCCAATGAGGAGTTCTGTACACCCCCTCAGCCTCTCCAGCCAATCTACGCGAGCGGATGGCAGCACTACATGTATGGCCCCGGCATGTGGTGTGACGGATTGAGCCTGAACCGTTCGGGCTCTTTCGTCCAGGCTTGGCAGATGAATTCGTAGGGGGTGAGGCCGCGCAGTGTTTAGAGGCGGCGGCCATAGTTGTAGGCCTCGACGAACAGCTGCAGGTGCTGCCGCAACTCGTCGTCGCTAGTATAATGGTAGCGCTTGATCGTGGCGTCCTTGATGGTGCGGTTCATCCGCTCGACTTGGCCATTATCCGGCATGATGGCCCTCGGTGCCCTCGCGTTCCGCTGATCTTCGGATCGGCGCTATGGTGAGCCCATGCGGGACGCGGGGCACCGGGAGCACGTGAGTGCGGGCAGGCCGACCCTTAGACGATGGGCTGCGAGCCCGAGCCGTTAACTGGCCGCCCCTGCGGCTCGCCCGGATGCGCTGCGAGCGCGGATCCGTAGTTGCCGTGTTGCCCGCCAGCTCCCGTAATCGAGACGAGGAGACAGGCTCATGCGGGTTGTGCGATTGGACAGCCACCGCGTTTTCGCCGAGGCGGTGATGCTGGAGAACGGCGCGATCCGGCGTCTTGGTCGGATCGGCATGACGCGCGATCACCTGACGGCGTTCGCAAAGACGCTGACGCACGACGACCATGTCGTCGTGGAGGCGACCGGCAGCGCCAGCGCGGTCGCGGAGGTGGCTTCACGGCGCGGCGGCGCACGGTCCGCAGCATCGTGTACCGGCTTGCAGGAACCATCAGCCGGCGGGCGAAGCTCTCCGTCAGCCTGCTACCGAGGGCGAGGCCGAGATGATGGACGATGGTCTCCAATGGTCCTGTGCGCTGGGCATAGGCGGCGGTGAGGCCCGGTTTGCGGCGCTAGATGAAGACCTTCGTCCGTTACATCTCTCCAACGCACCGGAACCGGCGAACAAAGTGAGTCACAGCCCCGACTGCACGCCGGTTGCCGCCATCGCGGAGAGAAGCGGCGTCAACCACGCATCGTGACCCGGATCAGGCCAAGCTTGCGTCATCATCCCCTCCCACCGCCACAGCAACGAAGGGTCAACGCACCAACAGGATCAGAATACCCAGGTAGTGCAAGGAGAACGGCGCAGTTTATCTACGATTACGTTTCAGTAGGCCATCTTCCCAGGCCAGTGCCTGACCAATCATGGCATCGAGGTCGTCGTGCTTCGGGGTCCAGCCGAGTTCGTTGCGGATGCGCTCGGCGCCGGCGATGATCTGGGCCGGATCGCCGGGACGGCGCGGCGACAGGCGCACCTCGAAGTCGCGGCCGGAGACGCGCTTGACCACCTCCACCACCTCCAGGACCGAGTAGCCGCGGCCGTAGCCGCAATTGACGGTCACGCTCTCCCCGCCGCCCCGCAGGTGATCGAGCACGGTGAGATGTGCCGCCGCCAAGTCCGAGACCTGGATGTAGTCGCGCAGGCAGGAGCCGTCGCGGGTAGGGTAATCGGTGCCGAACACCTCTAGATGCGTGCGCTGACCGAGTGCGGCCTGGGTCGCAACCTTGATCAGGTGGGTGGCCGCCGGCATCGATTGCCCGGAACGCCCGCGTGGATCGGCGCCGGCCACGTTGAAGTAGCGCAGCACCCCGTAGGTGAAGCCGTGCGCGGCGGCGGCGTCGGCAAGCATCCACTCGCTCATCAGCTTCGAGCGGCCATAAGGATTGATCGGGTTCGTCGCCAGAGTCTCGGGTACGGGCACGACCTCCGGCTCGCCATAGACGGCGGCCGTCGACGAGAAAATGAAGTGCTTTACGTTCGTGCGCGATGCGGTATCGATCAGCGCGCGGGTCTTCACGGTGTTGGCGAGATAGTAGCCGAGCGGGTCGGCGACCGATTCCGGCACGACGATCTTGGCCGCGAAATGCGCGATTGCGTCGATCCGGTGGCGCAGGATCGTCTCGGTGACAAGGGCGTGGTCGGCCACGTCGCCGACGACGAGGCGCACCTCGGGGGGCAGGGTCCAGTCGTAACCGGTCGAGAGATCGTCGAGGACCACGACCTCCTCATGCCCGGCATCGACCAGCGCGAGCACCATGTGGCTGCCGATATAGCCCGCCCCACCCGTGACCAAGATTGCCATTTTGTTCTCCTCCTGATGCCGCCTGCTGGCTGTGTTAGCAAGAAATTCTGCCATGTGATATAAGGTTGTAGCAAAATTCTATAGATTTCGATCGCTAACTATCCTCGCTTTTGATCTAACGTTTTTGTAGTCGGCCTTGAATTTCATGCGCTATTGATTTGGAGGTTCTATTAATAATAAAATACGCAATAAGACAACATTTTGATCTCGGTTTAATCCTTTGTATATTGATTTATGGATTCGTATGAAGCATGAGATATCGTATCTTCGTTAAACTGCTTTAATATACCGAGAAAGTTATTATATCTTGCAGGCATCATAACTTCACATATGCTATCCGTGTTAGATGATCAACTAGTCGCAGTGGAAGAGCCGCCTGTCGAAAGAGCTGCAGCAGGTTCTGGCCGTACCCGGTTTTGGCGAATAACGCGCCGCGCGCCTGAAGCTGCTCGCGGCCGATGAAGCCCTATAGGTAGGCGATCTCCTCCAGGCAGGTGACTTGAAGACCCTGCCGGTGCTGCAGCACACGCACGAACTCGGCCGCCTCCAGCAGGCTATCATGCGTGTCTGTGTCGAGCCAAGCATAGCTTAGACTCATCTGCTCCACATGCAGCTGCCCACGCTCCAGATAGGCCTGGTTGACGCTAGAGCCGGTCCCGCGCCGCTTGAGACGGGTTAGCGGGTAGCGCGTTGGTGAGTAAAGGAGCTTGCTCATGCCTTCACCGCTGTCTGTGGACCTGCGCGAGCGTGTTGTGGCTGCCGTGATGGCGGGCGTCTCCTGCCATCGCGCCGCAGCCCGCTTCGGGGTCAGCGTGTCGAGTGCCAGCCGCTGGTCGGAGCGCTTCCGCCACGAGGGCCAACTCGCCTCCAAGCCGATGGGCGGCGATCACACCTCGAAGCGCATCGAGGCTCATGCCGCGCTGATCCTGGAGACCTCCGAGCAGGAGCCGCGTCTTTTCCTGCGCGAGCTTCGCGACCGGCTGGCTGAGCAGGGCGTCCAGACCAGCACGAGCGGCCTGTCGCGCTTCTTTGCCCGCCACGGGATCAGCTGGGAAAAGGGGCGACGTACGCAGCTGAGCAGGAGCGCGCGGACGTAAGAGCGGCCCGCGAGGCGTGGTTCGAGGCCCAGCCCGATCTCGATCCGGATCGGCTGGTGTTCCTGGACGAGACGGCGGCGGCCACCAACATGGCGCGCCGCTACGGCTGGGCACCACGCGGCGAGCGCTGCCGGCTTGCAGCCCCGTTGGGTCACTACAAAACCACCACCATCACCGCCGCCCTGCGCACCAGCGGGCTGTGCGCCACCGCGCTGCTGGACGGTCCCACGAACGGCAGGCGCTTTTGCAGCTACGTCACCGAGACCCTGATCCCGGTGCTGCAGCCGGGCGACATCGTCGTCATGGATAATCTGCCAGCCCACAAGGTCGCCGGCGTACAGGACGCGATCGAGGCCGCAGGAGCGCGGCTGCTCTACCTCTCGTCCTACAGTCCTGATTTCAACCCGATCGAGCAGGCCTTCGCGAAGCTGAAGGTTCTGCTACGCAGCGCGGCAGCCCGCACGATCCCGGATCTCTGGGCGGCCATCCGCCAAGCCTTCACGCGCTTCACTCCGCAGGAGTGCCGCAACTACATCGCCGCGGCCGGCTACGAGAACGACTTGGCCGTCGCTACCTGACCGGGAACAGCTCTAGTGATCTCCAGTTCGCCCCGCTCCGAGGGCGTCACCGCGCCGGCGATGTCGAGCACCAGATTGTCGTAGAAATACGGGCCCGTCACTGCCCAGGGACTCTCCGGCGTCCTGGGCTTTTCCACCAGACGCAAGGGTCGGCCTTCTCGTCCAGCGTGACCACGCCGTAGGCCTCAAGCTGGTCGACATGGCAGGCGAACACCGTCGCCCCGCTCTTGCGCGCACGCGCCCTAGCCAGCAGGGCGCTCATTCCTGGCCAGCCGCAGGGCGATGGCGGCCAGCGCCGCGGCGAGGTCGGGCAGCCGTGCTGATCTCCACCACCGTCAGCCGGTCGCGCTCAGCTAAGAGCCGCAGCGTCCTCTTCACGAAGTTGTCCCGGTGGAGGCTCACCCCAGGCGGTGCGCACGATGGCGTAGCGCGGATTGGCTCTTGCACCGCCATCTCGCCCGCCGCCTTGCTGGCACCGTAGACGCTTTGCGGGTTCACCGGCGCATCGGGGGCGTAGAAGCCCTCACCCGATCCATCGAATACGTAGTCGGTCGAGACTTGGGCCAGCGGGATGTCGCGCCGGGCCGTCTCGGCGGCGAGGAGGGCGGGCGCCAGCGAGTTCAGGCGCCAGGCGGCCGCGACCTCGCTCTCGGCCTTATCGACGGCGGTGTAGGCGGCCGTGTTGATCACCGCCGCGTAGGCGCGCGCGTCGAACGCCGCGGCAATGGCGGCCTCGTCGGTGATGTCGAGGCTCTGGCGGTCGGGGGCGTGGACCCGCACCCCCTCGGGCCAGGAAAAGGCCTGAAGCTCCGTGCCGACCTGCCCGGCCCCGCCGAGGATCAGGATGTCCATCGCTCTCAGGCGCCCCTCACGCGCTCTTGCCCGCGAGGCCGAGGCGCTCGCCGGAATAGCGCCCCTCGCGGATCGGGCGCCACCACGCCTCGTTGTCGATGTACCAGCGCACGGTCTCTTCCAGCGCCTGCTCGAACACCTTGGTCGGTTGCCAACCGACCTCGGCTTCCGCCTTGCTCGGATCGATGGCGTAGCGCCGGTCGTGGCCGGGCCGGTCGGCGACGAAGGTGATCAGGCGCTCGTGCGGGCCGTTCTCGGGGCGCAGGCGATCGGAGGCGGCACAAAGCGCCTTCACCACGGCGAGATTGTTGCGCAACGAGCGCCCGCCGAGCAGGTAGGTCTCGCCGATCCGGCCGCGCTCCAGCACCGCGACGAGGCCGCGGGCATGGTCCTCGACATGGATCCAGTCGCGCTCGTTCATCCCGTCGCCGTAGACCGGCAGCGGCTTGCCCTCCAGCGCCGCCAGGATCATCAGCGGGATCAGCTTTTCCGGGAAGTGGCGCGGCCCGTAATTGTTCGAGCAGTTCGTCACCAGCACCGGCAGGCCGTAGGTCTCGTGCCAGGCGCGGGCGAGGTGATCGGAGGCCGCCTTCGACGCCGAGTAGGGCGAGCGCGGATCGTAGCGGCTCTCCTCCGTGAAGAAGGCGTCCGGTGGCAGCGAGCCGTAGACCTCGTCGGTGGAGACGTGGAGGAAGCGGAAGTTCGCCTTGGCCGCGCCGGACAGGCTCTCCCAGTGGGTGCGGGCGCCGTCGAGCATGACCTGGGTGCCGATGACGTTGGTGCGCACGAAGGCGCCCGGATCGGTGATCGAGCGGTCGACATGGCTCTCGGCGGCCAGATGCATCACCGCGTCGGGCTTGAACTCGGCGTAGAGCGCGTGGACGCGGGCCGGATCGCAGATGTCGGCCTGCTCGAGGCGGTGGCGCGGATCACCGGCCAGCGGCTGCAGCGAGATCGGATTGGCGGCGTAGGTCATGGCATCGACGGTCAGCACCTCGTGACCGAGATCCTGCACCAGATGCAGCACGAGGGCGGAGCCGATGAAGCCGCAGCCGCCCGTCACTAGAGCGTGTTATGAACTAATTGATCGGTTTGGCGTTGTGGTTGATGCCTTCCGATCGCCGCGCCTACCCGTCTGACGTCTCCGATGAGGAGTGGGCTCTTGTGGCGCCCTACCTGGCGCTGTTGCGGGAGGACTCGGCCCAGCGCGACCACGAACTGCGCGAGGTGTTCAACGGCCTGCGCTACGTGGTGAAGAGCGGGTGCCCGTGGCGGTTCATGCCGCACGATCTTCCGCCCTGGGCGGCGGTCTACCAGCAGACGCAGCGCTGGCTGGCCGCCAACTGTTTCGCGGCCGTGGCCGGCGATCTGCGGGCGGTGCTGCGGATGGCGGCGGAGCGGGAGCCGGAGCCGTCGGCGGTGATCCTCGACAGCAGGACGCTGCGCTCCTCGCCCGAGAGCGGCGAGCGGGCCGGCTACGACGGGCCAAGCGCAAGCGGGGCTCGAAGGTGCATCTGGCGGTGGACACGCCCGGCCATGTCGTGGCGCTGCACGTGACGCCCGCCGATGTCGACGACCGGGCCGAGGTCGGCCGGCTGTCGGCCACGGTCCAGGCGGGGACGCAGGACAGCGTTGAATTGGCCTTTGTCGATCAGGGCTATTCGGGGCCCAAGCCTGCGGCGGCGGCGAGTGCCCATGGCATCGCGTTGGAGGTGGTAAAGGCACCCGAGGCCAAGCGCGGCTTCGTGCTGTTGCCACGCCGGTGGGTGGTGGAACGTTCGTTCGCCTGGGCCACCCGCTGCCGGCGGCTGGTCAAGGATTACGAGCGTTACGCCAGTACATTGTCAGGCCTGCATATGGTCGCCTTCGTCTGCCTCATGCTCAGACAAGCCGAAAAGCTCATGACAAGTGCATAACATGCTCTAGTGCAGCGCTCATAAGCCTTGAAGTTAGCGCCGTCCCATTGCGGCGTATTTCTCATGCAACCCCAAATGCAACGTTGTGATTCCATTGAGGCCGCCGTGCGCCATTCGGCGGCGCCTGTCGTCGCCCGCGCCGCCGAAGCGCGACGGTATCATGAACGGGTAAGCACTCCCGACAATCCGGTCGGCCCTCGGTCCTGATCGGCAGATCGATCGAGCCGCCGTCGACGCCGGCAGGGGCGTTCGCACGCATTCGCGATCTCATCGGCCTTGGTGCGGCTGATGCCGGCCCAGCGATTGGCCCGTCCTACGGACCGGCGGAAAGCCCCCTGCCCCGCCGAACGACCCTACTTCTGCTGAGACGAGGCCTACGTGCGGTTCTGTGTGTCGCCCTGATGGTCTGAATTCTCTACAACCGAGTTGCTTTCGTCCAAAAACCACTCAGTCGTAGGAGAACATGCTCAGCGCGGCCTACTCATACGACTTCGGTAGAGAATGTTGAGACTGCAGCAACAGCCTCCGGATCTGGTCGCGGGGCAAGTCAGCTGCGTAGGGGGTCCAGCAGATCGTCGACGATCCGCGTTTGAGCGTCGAAGTCGGCTTCGACGAGCCTCTGAAGACGGTCGAGAGAGCGTTGGCCGGACATCGCCAGCACGTCGCGCAGATTGGCGCCCGGGACCGACCTGGACCGTCGAGCCGCCTCGGAGATGAACCTGCGCCGCGCCAGCGTGGCCGCAGCGGTTTCGGGCAGATCCGCGATCTTGCAGAGCTTGTAGAACACGTACGTGATCGACGTCGGGCGCATCCGTTCGAGTGCCGCCGATCCAGGGTCCCGTGTGGCGCCCCCCCCTTCGAGTGCTCGCTCCGAGATGATCAGAGGATCGGGCGGTGTACCCGGCGCGTTTGCCAGAACGGAGTGGATCGCATTCCAGAGGCGGCCGCGTACGGCGACCGGGATCTTGCGGGCTCTCAACCGGCGACCGGGCTTGCCGAGGAGATCTATGTGGTCGCCGAGCACGCCTCGGTCCGTCAGTACCGCCTCTCGCGGAAGCCAAGCGATTTCGGAGGGAGTAAGCCCGGCATCGGAGGCAAGCAGCACGATGAGGCGGTTGCGCTCGGGATAGCGCGTCTCGAGGCAGGCAGCCACGAGGGCCTTGATCTGCCGCTCGTCGATGGGAACGTCCGTCTTCATCCGGATCCAAGTCGCTTCGTGCCCCGGATTCATGGACGATCACCGTGTGCGTCGGCAAGTCCGGCGACGGGTGCTCAAGGGCGGGAGCCGAACCTTCCGTACGGGCGTGCGCCGCGACGATGGGCTCGGCCCAGTCGGGCAGGGTGTCGACGACTTCAAGCTGCTTGGTTGCGGGACATCGTTGGGATGCCGCGCGTTGGGCAATCAAAGCCTATGCGTGGCGCTTTCAGGGGGTGCGCCGCCGTGCCGCCAGGAGGGCCCGCTGATGCTCGCCATCCATCCCCAGGCTCGCACAACGCCAGTTGTCCGCGCCGAGATCGCCCGCTCTCCCGAGAGCTCCGGGGTGCTGGCCAAGCGCTACGGGGTCTCGACCGAGACCATCCGCAAGTGGCGCAAGCGCGGCCCTGACGACTGCCACGACCGCTCGGCGCGGCCGAATAAGCTGCCTTGGCGCGCCAGCGATGAGGAGCGCGCCATCGTGTGCGCGCTCCGCCGCGCCACCGGCTTTCCACTCGACGCGCTGACCTTTGTCATCAGCCACTTCCTGCCGCATCTGAACCGGGATGCGGTCTACCGCATCCTCAGGTCAGAAGGCCTGAACCGCCGGCCGCCCGCCGAGCAGGCCCGCAGACCGCACGGCGCGTTCAAGGATGACGAGGTCGGCTTCGTCCACGTCGATGTGAAGCATCTGCCCAAGTTGCGCGACCGCGACGGCGTCCTGCGCAAACGCTACCTGTACGTCGCCATCGACCGCGCCTCCCGCTACGTGCACGTGGCCGTCAAGGACGACGAGACCACGGCCTCGGCGGTGGCCTTCCTGGCGGACGCGCTCGGCGCCTTCCCCTGCCGGGTCACACATGTGCTGACCGACCGCGGCTCCTGCTTCACCGCCGATGCGTTCGAAGCCGCCTGTGAGCGGCACGGCGTGCAGCATCGCAAGACGCGCCCCTACACGCCGCGAACGAACGGCATGGTCGAGCGCTTCAATGGTCGGGTGCAGCGGGAGGTGCTGGGCATCACCCTCTACAGCCACGCCGACCTGGAGATCGTGCTGCGCGGCTTCAACGGCGCCTATAACGGCCGCCGCCAGCGCGTGCTGGACGGTCTCTCGCCCGAGATGGTCCTGCGCCTGCGCCTCGAAGCCGACCCCGCGCTGGCCAATCCGACATACAGACCGCCCAGTCCCAGCGTCATAAAGCGCGCCCTTCGCGTCGTCGCCGACGCCAAGGAGGTCTCGCATCCAGACACACATCGCCTTGGCTCTCGGGTTGGCGGCTTGCCAGAAGGGCTTCTCGGTCACGTTCACCACCGCGGCCTCGCTGGTCAACCAACTCCTGGAGGCGCGCGACGAGCGTCGTCTGCTCCGGCTTCAGCGTGAGCTGGCCGCGGTGAAGCTCCTGATCGAAGACTCACTCGGCTCCATGCCGCTGTCGTCGACGGGAGCGGAGTTGCTGTTTGAGGTCTTCTCGCAGCGCTACGAGCGTGGCTCGACCGTGGTGACCTCGAACCTCCCGTTTGAGGACTGGACGTCAGTTCTGGGCTCGGAGCGGCTGACCGGCGCGCTGCTCGAGCGGCTGACCCACCCCGTCAGCATCCTGAGCCTGAACGGCGACAGCTACCGCCTGAAAAACTTCCCGCAGCCGACGCGGCCGGGCCGAAGGGGCGGAGCAAAACCAGGCCACCGCCGATCCTCACGACCCCGAGACGGGTGAGATCCCGCCGGCCTGACCGTCACCATCGGCGATGAAAAAGGGGCCCGATCGGGCCCCTTCTTCGTTCAGGCTGCGCGTTGCCAGTGGCTTGGTTTTGCTCCCGCACGGCGGCCTGGAATTGGTCCGCCCTTTACACATGGGATCGGCCTCTATGAGCTGTTGGCGCTCGCGCCTGACAACTACCCCGTCGCCGAGACGCTCACACGGCGCGACGAGGCGGTCGTGGCCGCCATGTGCAGCTTCCTCAAGCGCGAGGGCGAGCTCTCCTTCGCGCCATGTATGGGGTGAGGGCCGAGGGTCGGCTCAGGCCGTCGGACCGGGGGACGGGCGAGGGCGCGGTTGAACCTCAATCACCATGCGCGGGGCGAAGAGCCTTGATGGCACGGCATTCACGACGACCTCGATGCCGTCGACGACCTCCCGACCGAAGACATGCGCGTGTCCGTGGATCCAGGTTCCCGCGCTTCCAGCGTGCTCCAAGTCCCGATGGGTTGGCGGGTAGTGTGTGACGATCACGTCGGCCTGCGTGGCCGCGATCGCCGCCAGGGTTTGCACGCGCCGTGCCCAGATGTCCGCGAACGTCGCCGGCCTGATGCCGTTGGCATCCTCGACGTGCACAGGCTCGCCGAAGGGCGCCGCCTTCATCGGCGCGAAGAAGGACGGGGTCGTCCCGGCGATGATGTCGCTCAGGTCCGGCCTGGCGTCGTCCGGCAGGGCGTGCGGCTCCCAAAGCGTGCCGCCTGCGAAGCGCAGGCCCCCGATTTCGACGGCCGAACGCTCGAGCACGTGCACTCCCAGCGGCAGGCCGATCTTCCGGGCCACGAGCGCCGCCCGGTCGATCGGCAGACCGTAGTAGTCGTGGTTGCCCAGGGCCATGA
>JAGTAM010000200.1 GCA_023422485.1 Pseudomonadota bacterium
GCCTCACGCGCCGCGCATGCCTCGCGGGCCTCGGTCTCGTCACGGGGCTCGACCGGGCCGTGGCGGAGGCCTCCGAGCCGTTGCGGGACGCACCCACCGGCCGCGACCGCCTCTGGCTGATGCGGCCGGACGGCTCTGAGGTTCTGAGCCGCTTCCGCACCGCGGACGGCTACGACCGGCCGCAGATCCTGCTCCTGTCGTGGTTCATGCGCGACATCCGCGACGACGACCGCGCGGTCTGGATGGAGCCGCGCCTGTTCGACCTCCTGGCCGGCGTGCAGGCGAGCATGTCGGCGGTGCACGGCTCCGCGCTTCCCCTGGTGGTGACGAGCGGCTACCGCACGCCCCGGCACAACGCGACCCTGGAGAACGCCGCCCGCACATCGATGCACCTCTACGGCTACGCGGCCGACGTGCAGGTGCGGGACTACCCGCCGCGCGCGGTGGCGCTCGCTGCCTCCTTCTTCTGCGAAGGCGGCATCGGCCTCTACGACACCTTCACCCATCTCGATGTGTGGCAGCGCCGGCGTTGGTCGAGCGGCTCACGGGAGTCAGGCCGTGAGCGTGAGACGGTTGGGGCACCCTTGGCCTGACCTTGCCCTTGGTCTGACCTTGCCCCCTGGCCTGCCCTCATTCTGAAGCTAGGGTCCGTCGAGCAGGAGACGGACGATGAAGAGAGCCGGTTCGAGCCGAAGAGCCCATCATCGGGATCCTGAAGGAGCAGCAGGCCGGGCTGCCGGTCGCTGAGATCTGCCGCCGTCATAGCATCAGCGACGCGACGTTCTGCACGTGGCGCTCGCGCTTCGGCGGCATGGAGGTTTCAGACGCGCGGCGTCTGAAGGCGCTCGACGAGGAGAACCGCAAGCTCAAGAAGCTCCTGGCCGAGGCGATGCTCGACGTGGCGACGTGGCGTGAGGCTTTGGGAAAAAGCTTCTGAGGCTCGGCGCACGGAGAACAGCCGTGAGCTGGGCCATCGAAGTGAAGGGCACTTCGCAGTGTCGTGCCTGGGGGCTGATCGGGTTGGCCCCGAAGACGTTCCGCTGCGCCTCGACGCGCGGCGACGACGTGGCCGTGCAGGTACGCCCGCGCAGCCTGGCTGGTCGACCTGGCCTTCACCTCCGTCATTTCAGAGCGCCGGAGGCGCACCCGAAATCCACAAATGGCGTCGACGGGAGTCGTGCCTCCCACATCACGGGTCGGTCCCGGGTTCCGCTGCGCGGCCCCGGGATGACGGGGATGTGGCTACACCGAAGGGATCGACCGGGTTTGATACGAGGTCGACCCAGTTCCTCGTTCAGTTGGTCTTCGGGTCGGTCACGGTGAAGGCGAGGGTCGCGCCGTAGCTGTCTGAATCGGCGAGCGCCGGGGTTTGCGAAGGGGTGACGCGGTGGCTGACGCCGAGAACCTGCGGGCCGGCGCGGCGCAGCGCGACGACCGCCACGCCCTCGGCATCCGTCGTGGCGCGGGCCTGATCCGCATCGCTCTTGAAATTCACGCCGTCGGTGGCGACCACGCTGGCCCCGGTGAGCGGACGGCCCTCGAACAGCACCCGCACCCGGATCTTGCCCGAGGCCGAGGTCGGCTGTTCCAGCGGGACGATCTCCAGCGGTTGGCCGACGATCTTGTCCCACGGCGCCGTCGGGCCGGAGACCGCCTTGGCGAACTTGACCGACCACAGGCTCTTGTCGGCCTGCGGCAGCATCCGCTTGCTGGCATTCCGGTAGCTGCCGTCGGGCAGGCGCACCCAGTAGCCGTTGTCGTAGGCGGCCGCGAACAGCGCGTCGCCCTGATGCGCGGCCCTGAGCGCCGGCGCCGGGCCGGGTTCCAGCTTGGCCTTCAGCACCATCGCGCCGGACGGCTCGTAGGCGGTCAGGCTCATCAACTTGCCGGCGCTCGGCAGTTCCGGCTCGTGGGGATGTCCGTAGAGGACCTGCACGCCGCTGCCGGTCGGGTCGAGCCAGATGTCGTGGGCGGAGGCCGGTGCGCCGAGGGCGAGGAAGCCGGCGAAGGGGGCCAAGAAGGCGGCCGAAAGGGCTTTGCGTCTCATCGTGCTGGAACTCCCGTTGGAAAGCCGTAGGTGATGCCGGCCAGCAGCGTCAGGCGCGGCTGCGGGCCGGTGAAGATGTCGGCCGCCGTCGCGGAGACCGACGAGCCGAAATTGAAGATGCTCTCGCTGGTGCGGTCACCGGGATACCAAGTCGCCTGACCGTAGGTGGTCCAGCCGCTCGCGTGAAGGTAGGCGAGCCGGCCGCTCACCCGCGGATAGGGCGAGGAGCGTAAGCCCCCGTCCTCGGTCAGCGGCTTGGCGCCGATATAGGACAGGTAGGCCGCACCGGTCAGGCGGCCGGGGCCGAGCGCGGCCGGCGCCCCGAAGTCGAACTCGGCACCGATTGTGGCGAGGAAGGCCGGCACGTTGGGGACGAAGATCGACGGCGCCCCGTTGAGCAGCCGAGCGGAGACACCCGAGTAGTTGGCGAAGACGGCGACCCGGTCGAGGCCCTCGCGGTAGGCGAGCACCTTCGCTTCGATCTCGAAGCCGTCGCGGCGCGACTTGCCGAGGTTCTGCACCGGCAGGCCGGGGGCCGGCTGGAACACCTCGTTGGCGATGTCGGTGAAGAACACCGTGCCGAGGAGGCTGACGCGGTCGAAGACGAGCCGTCCGCCGCCTTCCGTGCTCTCGATCGTCAACGGGGTGAGGCGGGGGTTGCCGGTCAATTCGCTCGACGCGGACGGGCTGCGGAAGCCCTGGCCGTAATTGGCGAACAGCTCCAGCCAGTCGAAGGGCGTGAGCGCCGCCCCGCCCTTGGGCGAGACCACGTTGGGGCTGACCTTGGGCGAGAGGGCGGGGTCGAGATTGTTGCGCACGTCGTAGAAGAACTGGTCGAAGCGGGCGCCGCCGGTCAGCTTCAGCCAGGGCGTCGGCTTGACCTGCACCTGTGCATAGGCCGCGAGGTTATGCTGGAGGATGTCGAGATCGAGGCTGCGTGCGGTGAAAGTCCGCGCCACCGAAGGGCCGGTGTTCACGTCGAGCGCGTCCGTACGCCAGTCCCCGCCCACGAGGATCTGCGTCGGCAGGGCGTCGAACAGGCTCGTCGTCCAGACCTTGCGGATGCGCCCGCCCACGGTCTCGCGCTCCTCGACCTGTCCGCGCTGGCCGGCGCCGAAATCCGAGAAGCGGCTGAACACGTCGTGGCTGGCGTAGAGGAGCGCCGACAGCTCGTCGTCCGGCGATCCGTTGACGTAGTTGGCCACGAAGGTCTGCAGGGTCTTGCCGCCGCCATCGGTGGGGTTGGTCGCCGCGCGCGGCGAGACCAGGCCGGCCCGCACGAGGTCGCGCTCCAGATAGCCCGGCTGCCCGAAGCCCGTGCCGTACATCTGCACCCGCAGCGACAGGCTGGAGCCGAGATCGAGGGGAATCGTGACCTTGTTGAAGGCGTTGTAGCGCCCGAGATCACCGTTCTCGCGGTAGCCGCCGGTGCCGTAGCCCTCGTAGGCGAGGAAGGGCTGGAGGCCGGGGCCGACTTGGCTGAAGGTGGCGAGCCCGCGCGCCGTGCCGAAGGAGCCGCCCGACGCGCCTACGGTCGAGAACGGCTCGGCCCGCTTGGTGTCGATGAAGATCGCGCCGCCGAGATTGGCATCACCCGCCTCGACCGAGAAAGGCCCGCGCACGATGCTGATGGAGGCGATGGTCTCGGGGATCAGCGGGTTGAGATCGACATAGTTCGGGGTGTGGATCGAGGAGACCTCGTTGATCGGCACGCCGTCGATGAAGACGGCCAC